>JAFATF010000238.1 GCA_019244045.1 Acidobacteriota bacterium | reverse complement strand
CGGCGAATATGGGTGGTCCTCACCCACAATCAGTTGCCCACTGGTCCAGATCCCACCACACAGTTGCTTGCCTCGATATTTCGAGGACAGTACCGAGACGAAGAGAGGATGGCGTTTGCCGGCATTGAGGTAGTACTTTACGCGCGGTGATCGGAGCGCGCCAGTTTCGGCAGCTCAGCAGCTTCCGCCGCGCACGAACTCCACCACTTCAACGCCGCGAAAATGAGCTGTTTGCTGACGAACATAGCTGGACGCGGGCGGCAGAACAATCTCGGCGTGGTCGGGTTCATCGCACAGCATGACCCAGATCCGCTCCGGCGAGCGAGTGCGGGATGAGGCAGTGGCGTGCGCTATGCGTGGACCCACGATGAAGTTGCGTGATTCTAATACAGTGCCCGAGTGCTGAACATAATATTCGAAGGGAGCAAGAGTGTAGGCGCTGGTAAATCCTATTGCGTCCTGCCTACCTAGTCTTCCGACCAGATACTCGGTTGCTCCTTTCCAGTCTTCAATACCCGGCTGATGATAATAAGATTTGAGGCTCAGGAGCGAACTTACAATGAGCAGGCCGGTAGTTACGGTTCGCATCCCGGGGCGGGGAATCTCGGCCAATCCTTCCGACCCGAGAAGCACCGAGGCGGGCAAACAGATCAGCAGAAAGCGAGGGCTGAAGACTGGTACCCAGTGGGAGATGGCCAGCGTGCAGAAAATGGGTAGAACCAGCCAACAGGCGACGAAAACAAATGGCCAGCTCATGCCCGCGTCACGGATGCGACGCCGCCATTCGGCGAGCGCCAGAAAAAAAGCAGCAGCATAGAGAAGTAGTTTCAGTCCACTGCCGGTCAGATAGGTCACAAAATGATAGACATCCATGGCCGTCGGATGTTGCACCCAGGCAAGCGGACTGCTGCCCTTTCTAGCCGTAAACAACAACAGTGGACAGCTGAGCAGCACGACAAGCAACATGCGAGCACTCTGCCGGGGCAGCTGCGCGCGCGTGAATCGGGAAAATGCGAGTGCGACGCATTGCGCGCCCAGCACAAACCCGGCAAACAAATGAGCGTACAGCGAGGCCGCAGAGGTAAGTAGGTACAGGGCGGCAACTCTGCTCGCTCGAGGCGGGCTCTTGATCGCCTGCACAAAAAAGTATGACGACAAGGTGACCAAAAGCACAACAAGACTATAGCCGCGGGCCGCCTGCGAATAGGCGACATGAAATCCATTAACCGCAAACAGCAGACCGGCAATCAGGCCGCTGCGGGGGGAGAAAAGCTCCTTGCCGAGCAGATAGATAACGGGAACGGTAGCAACCCCCGGGAGCACGGAGAGAAATCGCACCGCGGCGGGCCCGTCGCCGAGACGAACCCAGAAGCGCAGCAGAACGTAGTAAAGCGCCATGTTGGCCTCACTGTGCCAAATCAGGTGCCAAAAACTCAGCCAGTCGAGCTTGGCAAAGCGAATGCTCGCCGCCTCGTCGGCGAATACACTCTTGCTGCCGAGGGCTATCACCCGTAAGGCGAAGGCCAGAGCACAGATTGCGATCACCCCCCACCTAACCCCTAGATGGACAGTACGATCGACCGCCCTTGGGCTGGATTTTTCCTCAGCGTTTTGCCCGTGAACAGCGGCCATTGCAGGCAGTTCTCGATGCTTCAAAGTTTGTTAAGTCATTTATTTTTTGGGCGGCAGCAGTCGAGACGGGGCCGCCGGCAAAAGGAAAAGGCCTCACCTGAATCGGTGAGACCAGCGCCTGAGCTCGCGTCGTTTACTAATCAGTTTTTTTGTACTTAATACCTCTTGACCTACTTATTACTTATTGGCCGGCTGGTCGGTAACAATTCCCGTCGCACCCGGCTGCTTGGCGGCTTTTACCTTCTTAGTTGCCATGGTCTTGTCCACCCACTCGTCGGCCATTTTCAGATCGGCGGAGCGAGCTGCCGGGTCGTCACACTCGACGTCGGCCTTTTCTCGGTACATCAAATTCATGTAAGCCATTGCGTCGTCGTAATCCGGGCGAAGCTGCAGCGCCTTATTGAGGTTGTCAATTCCGTCCTGGATGGTTCCCCAATTCTTCTGCTTCAAATCCGTGCAAACCTTTTTCTGGTCTTTGTCCTTGCCGTTCAATGGTTCGTCCGGCTTTAAGCCGAGCTTGGCACGTTCCTCCATGCGCGGCTGATATACCTGCGTCCAATCAATTACCCCAATTGAATAATAGGTCTCCGGATCGTTGGGGTCGCGCTCTGCCACTTTCTCGTGATACTGCTTGGCCAAATCCAGCTTCTTCATATTGAAATAAAGCGAAGCAATACCTTTGAGACTGCCAACCTGCTGTTCGCGTCCGGGATGCATCTCCAGGACTTTCTTGAACTGCTCAATCGCATTCTCAGCCATGCGATTGTTGTCCGGAGTATCGGCCCCCGGAATGTATTGCTGCGCGTACGCGGTGGCCAGGTAGAGCCGCGCATTCAGTAAACTGGGATCGAAATCTACGGCTTGCTGGAAGTGATTGATCGCCTCTTCATACTTGGCATTCTTGTAGGCCTGCACGCCTTTGTTGAGCTTGTCGCGTGCTCGCAACTTATTGCATCCCACACCGCTGAGAAGCGCCAGGGCAGAGGCTGCGAGCATGAGCATCTTCAGCTTGTTATCCATTTCTACCTTCCCGGTATGAGATTCGCCTCTCGCAAAATTACGAGAGAGCCTCTAGAGACCAGCTGCTCAGCTCAACGCCTGCCGAGGGCTAGCTTGCGAGTCGCCAGGGAGATCCCCTGATCCCAGAAGCCACCACGGTTTGAAACTGTCTCCGGAAAACCCTTCTTAGCCGCCCGCTTCGATCTTGGCCGTGATCAAGCCGACTTTGTCGACTCCCGCCGAGTGAGCAATGTCGATGACATTGGCGACGTCGGCGAAGGGAATGTTGTTGTCACCCTTTACGAACATTACTTTTTCAGCACGAGTTTTGAAAATGTCGGTCAAGCGGCCCTGTAGCGTGTCCCACGTGGCGTCTTCCTGGTTGATTTTGACGGCCGGCGCTTGTCCCGGCCCACGGTCGATCAGCTGTACGACAATAGTGCGGCTGGTATCCTGATTCTTTGTTGCATTGGGCGGTGGCGGTTGGGGCACCAGGGCATCGAGGCCCTTGGGCGTCAACGGCGTAATTACCATGAAGATGATCAGCAGCACCAAAAGGACGTCAATCAGCGGGGTGACATTGATATCGGCATTCTGACCACCCCCGCCTCCCGTTGTCATTCCCATATTGCTCTCCTCTACTGGATTCCGCCGGCAGCCGGTGGTGGTGGCGCCTGCGGATTGGCGTTCTTTCGTTGATCGGTCAACAGTCCGAGATCATCCACGCCGGCGGCGCGAACATTATCCACCACATCAACCACCGAGCCGTACTTGGCACGCGCGTCGGCGCGAACATAGACCCGTTTATCAACCCGGTTGGCAATCCGGTCTTTAATTTTTTGTGTCAGCTGGTCAGCCTCAATGCGGTCGTTACCAAAAAAGAGTTTGCCGTCGCGCATCACGGCGACGATCAAGGCATCCTCCTTGTCGGCGTCCGGCATGGCGGCCGGGCTGTTCACCTTCGCCAAGTCCACACTGACGCCTTTCTGCAACATCGGCGTGATGACCATGAAAATGATCAACAGCACCAGCATCACATCCACCATGGGTGTGACGTTGATGTTCGAGTTGACCTTCTTACCCTCTTCCCTCTTTGCCATTGCCATAGGATTTGTCTCCTGCGCGCTCACCCCCGGCAAGTTTCACCGCGTCTGGGCGGGAGTGAGGAGGCGCCGCCAGCGATCCGGCGCCCGCTCAGCAACTCACGACACGGCTCTCGCCGCAAGGTTTAGGGCCGGCGTGCCAATCCCCGGCGCTTGAGGAAATAGTCGATCAGCTCGCTCGACGAGTTATCCATCTCAACGTCAAACGCCTCGACCCGGCCAGTGAGATAGTTGAACATCATGACGGCGGGAATCGCGACAAAGAGCCCGATGGCGGTGGTCACCAGCGCTTCGGCGATACCGCCGGCGACCGCTCCGAGACCCGTTGCCTTCTGTTCGGAAATGCCCTTGAAGGCGTTCAGAATGCCCATCACCGTGCCGAACAGCCCCACGAAAGGAGCAGTCGAGCCGATGGTAGCCAGCCCACCCAAGCCGCGCTTCAGCTCGGCGTGGACAATCGCTTCGGTGCGCTCCAAGGCGCGCTTGGATGCTTCGATGGTCTCGCCCGGAATATCGGAACTCTCCTGGTGGGCGCGGAACTCCATCAACCCGGCCGTCACCACCTTGGCGAGATGGCTCTTCTTATTGCGCTCGGCCACCTTGATGGCCTCGTCTATCTTGCCGTCGCGCAGCGCTCCGGCCACGGCCGGGGCAAAGGCGCGCGACTGCTTGCGCGCGGCGCTGAAGGCCATCCAGCGATCGATCATGACGCCGATCGACCAGCCCGACATGATGAAAAGAATGATGACCACGAGTCTCGCAATGAGGCCCATCTGGTGCCACAGCGAGATCGGGTCCCAGCCCACCGGCTGCTCTTGAACAAAGGCGGCCAGAGCTGATACATGGGCCAATGCAAGCATTGCTAGGTTCGCTACGAACATGAGTTGCTTTCCTCCTCAGGAAAACTCTTGAATGAATTCCAATCTGATCTGTGATACCGCTCAGCTTCTCTCAGTTGGGCCTTTGAGTCTCTCCCGGTCTAGGAGCCGGGTGTTGGATGCGCAATCGGGACGGGTGGTCAACCCGTCCGGAAGCCCGTTTCTAACCACCTGAAAGGGAAAAGATTACCGTGATTTGCGTCTCTACTTCGACCGGTTCGCCGTTCAGGTAATAGGGTTTGTAGCGCCACTGCTTCACCGCTTCGATGGCGGCCGGGGCCAGCATGGGATGGCCGCTAATCAAACGCAGGTTCTGAATAGTCCCGTCTTTGCTGATTTCCGCCTGCAGCAAGACCTGCCCTTGAATGCGTGCCTGGCGCGCCAGCGGCGGATAAGCAGGCTGAACTTTCTTGAGCAGCAGTCCTTGCGAAACCCCTTGCGAGACGCGGACCCGCTGGGGCGTGGCCACCTTCGGAACCGCCACCGGCGTGGAACTGATGATCCCGCCGATTACGCCGCCCGCCGACCCACCGGGAACGCCTCCCGGTACGCCGCCGACGACCCCGCCGGCCGACATGCTCGGCGGCGGTGCCTCCTCTTCCTTAATCATTTGAACTTTCTCGGGGATTTTGGTAGGCGTGCGCAGCTGCCCGTTCTGAATCTCAGTCTCTATCCGCTTAATCACCCTCACCGGTGCCGCAGCCGGCGGCGGCGGCGGCGGTGGTGGCGGGGGCGGCGCCACCAAGAAGGTCATCAGTTGCTGTTTGGGCAGGGCTTCGGTAAACAGAAGCGGAATCAGTACCAGAATACCGATCAGAATTACTTGTATAAAGAACGATATTGTGGTTGTCACGCCCCGCTTTGATTTCAGCTTCCCACCCGATTCGATTAGGCTGTCTTCGAACACAGGCATTCTCCTCGACAGAACCCTACGTGGTTATAGACACCGCCGGGCTCATCTTTGCTCCCAGACGGCTCGGGCGCGCGCTTGCGCCCAGATCTACAAAGCCCGAACGAACGACCCAACACACAATACAGTGTTCGTCTGTCTCCTACCCCCGTTCACGGCCAACCAGGCGGCCTCGGCCTTCGGCCTGGGCAACTTCTTCTTCCCGCAACGAAAGCCTGCGCGCAGCTCAGGCTTTGACCTGAGCTTTCTGCTGCTGCGGTTTGGGGCTTTTGCCGCCCTTGTCCGCAGCCATGGCGGCGTAGCGTTTGCCTCGGCTGCCTCGCCAATCCTGGTAAGCGACCAGAATGGGAGCAGCGATGGCGATCGACGAGTAGGTTCCGATCAAGATGCCGATCACCAGCGCAAAGGAGAATCCGCTGAGCACCTCTCCGCCAAACAGATAAAGAGCCAGCACGGTCAAAAATGTCAGGCCTGCGGTCAGAATCGTCCGGCTTAACGTCTGATTAATGCTGCGATTAACGATGTCGGAGAGGCGCTCGCGCCGCAACAGCTTGATGTTTTCCCGGATGCGGTCGAAGACGACGATGGTATCGTTATTTGAGTAGCCGACCAGGGTCAATATGGCAGCGATGACGGTCAGGGTGATTTCCTTATTCGCCAGCGAGAAGGCGCCCACCGTGATGAGTGTATCGTGGAATACGGTGACCACCGCCGCCAAGCCGTAAATCCACTCAAAGCGAAACCAGAGATAGACCAGCATGCCAATCAGCGAGTAAAGCACGGCTAAAAGCGCTTGCCGCCGTAATTGCTCCCCCACCTGCGGGCCTACGATCTCGACGTTCTTCACGGCAAAATTCGAAAGAAAAAAACCATCATTGAGCGCGCCTACCACCTCCGGCGGAGCCGTCCCCTTCAACTCATCGATCGAATTCAGCACGCCGCTCTTGGACTTGTCGCGGTAGGAGACGATCGAGCGTGCATTGTCGGAATATCTCTGGGTCGCGTCCGTCCCCAAATGCAATGGATCCTTCTCCATTAAATAATTAAAGACCGTCAGATAACTGGCATTGTTCAGATCCTGCTTGCCGGCCGGAGCGTTGGTTTCAAGGGCATTGATGATCTGGTTCTTGCCCCGGTCGAGCGCCTGTTCACTGGTTTCGCGCTCATCAAGAGAGATCAGTTCTTGATTGGTATCCGCCGGGCCGAACCGCTGCAGCCGAACCCGCGTCAGGCCCGCCTTGTTAAGCAGCGAACGGATCTGGTTCTCGTTCGGCGGGCCGGTGAACTTGACGTAAACCAGCGTGCCGCCACGGAAGTCTACGCCTTTGGGGATGCCATGCCAAAACAGCATGGAAAGCACGCCGGCAACACTGAACACGAGCGAAAAGGCAAGAAAATACCACTTTTTCCCCAAAAAATCTATATTCGGATTACGAAAAAATTCCACTCCGTTTTCGATCCCTCCTCAAAGTTTCCGTCGTCAGCCACGCTTTCAAGGTTCTCGGTTACTTCCTGATCAATCCCGGACCCCTCTACACTGAAATTGGTTACGCGCCGCCGGCTAACCGATGCTGAGCGCCTCGCCTCGCTGCTTGCGGCTCAGCACCCAGTCAAAGATCACGCGCGATACGAAAACCGCGGTAAACAAGTTCGCCAGTAGACCGAACGTTAAGGTCACGGCGAATCCCTTCACCGGTCCGGTGCCGAAGATAAATAAGATGGCGGCCGAGACAATAGTAGTCACGTGCGTGTCGACAATTGTGACCCAGGCATGGCTGAAGCCCTGGTCGACCGCCGAGGGAGGAGTCTTCCCATTGCGCAACTCCTCTCGTATTCGTTCAAAAATCAGAACGTTCGAGTCGACGCCCATGCCCACGGTCAGGATCACACCGGCGATGCCCGGGAGCGTCAAGGTCGCACCGAAATAGCCCATGAAGCCAAGCAGAATGATGAGATTGAGAATCAGCGCCACATCAGCATTGATACCGGCACCATGGTAGTAGACCAGCATAAATAACAGCACCGCGGCCATCCCAATGATGGCGGCGCGAACCCCGGCGCGAATCGAATCGTTGCCGAGCGATGGCCCCACCGTGCTTTCCTGCAGGTATTTGATAGTGGCCGGGAGGGCCCCGGAGTTGAGAATCAGCGCCAAGTCTCTGGCCTGCTGATCGGTGAAACGCCCTTCGATGACCCCAGTGTCGCCAATCTGGCTCTTGATCACCGCCACTTCCATGACTTTGTTGTCGAGAATCACCGACAAATAATCGCCTACATGGGCACCGGTGAACTCGGAGAAGCGCCTCCCACCTTCTGCCGTGAGGAAGAATTCTACTTCCGGCATATTGGTCTGAGAATTCCGGCTAACGCGCGCTTCGCGCAAGTCGTGGCCGGCAACGGCCGAGGTACGCGAGATCAGATAATACACTTCGCCTTCGGCGTTCTCGCCGGTGCCGATGCTGCGGCCCGGCAGCAGCACGCTGTTGGGTGGCAGCACGCCGCCATTCGCCTGTAGAGCAGCATCCTGGCTGGGGTAAGGCTGACCGTTGTTGAGCGCCTGCCGGATTTCAAGCATCGCCGTGGACTGCATGATCTCCTTCACACGCGCGGGATCGTCGACGCCGGGTAGTTCGACGAGAATTTGATACTGTCCTAAGCCATGTTCCTGAATGATGGGTTCACTGATGCCGAGCTTATCGATTCGATTGCGGATGGTCTCGATTGCCTGTTGTACGGCGCGGCTCTTGAGCTCGGTCAATTGGGGCGGCTTCATGGCGACCGTCCAGGTGTTTGCCGCTCCCGAGTTCAGGTTGTATTCCGGCAATTGGTCGCCAACTAGGGAGCGCAAGTCCGCACTATTTTCGGGCGGCACGCCGGTGATCACGATCTTGTCTGGATTGTTGGCGGGATCAGATTTGCTCACCTCTGTGAAGTTGATCTTGCGCGCCCGCATGCGGTCCTTCAAGCGCTCAACCGCCCGGTCCGAATCCGCGTTCACCGCGTCATTGACCTGGACCTGCAGGATAAGGTGAGTTCCACCCTTCAGATCGAGGCCCAGGTGGATTCGATTCTGGATAGCGGTGGCCAAGGCCGAACCAGACAGGCCGCTCGGAACTCCAAAGATGCCAAACAGGAACACCGCCAGCGTTCCGAAGATCAGTACCAGCTTCCAACCCAAGTTCTTCGTCATAAAGAAAGAATCTCACATCTCGCGCTCGCCTGAATGAGCGCTCTTTGCCCTATTCGAGCTGCTGACCATCACCTGGAGTTTAGAAGACGAGCAGCTCTTGAAGCGCTCCTCACTTCCGGCTACTTACTCACCGACTCTTCCGCCGTGCTTACCGAGACGATTGAGGCCCGGCTGACTTCGAGTTTTAAATTATCCGGCGGCACGCGCAGGGTAATGGCATCATCCTTCATGGCAAAGATTGTGCCCCGCAGTCCGCCGCTGGTCGTAACCTTGTCGCCGGTCTTCAGCGTTTCGAGCATGGCTTGCCATTTTTTCTGACGCCGCTGTTGCGGCATGATCAGAAGAAAATAAAAGACGGCAAAGATGAAAACCAGCGGGGCAATCCCCAGCCATCCCATACTGCTCGACGACTGGAGCAACGCCAGCCCTGTGAAGCCACCATACATTCTCAACTCTGTCGGGCCCTTCTCATTCCGCCGTCAGAAGCAACGCGTGGGGCGGGCCTGCTGCGATTGTGACACTACGGGAATTCTCAACTCTCTAGGCCGGATTTCCTATTTCAGGCATGATGGCAGTCTACGATCTCCTGGGAGACCGGACACCAGAATGAATGCGAGCCCTTTCCCTAAGTGAAATAGCATCTCGCACCCGCCTCATAGTGTCAAGGTAGAAGCTCAGGTTGTGAATGGTGTTCAAAACCTGCGCCAACAGCTCGTTAGATGCATATAGGTGCCGCAGATAAGACCGCGAATAGCGGCTACAGACGCGGCAGCGGCAGCCGGGATCGAGCGGCTCCTCGTCTCCCGCATAGCGGGCTTGCTTGATCGAGATTTTGCCTACGGAAGTAAACAGCAATCCATGCCGGGCGGCCCGTGTGGGCAACACGCAATCCATCATATCGACACCCAAGTTGGCATAGTCGACGATCTCCTCCGGCGTGCCTACCCCCATCAGGTAACGCGGCTTGTCGGCAGGCAAATGCTCGAGCGTAGCTTCGACCACTTCCCTGGTCAGCTGGCGCGGTTCGCCCACACTCAGCCCGCCAATAGCATAGCCGGCAAAGCCGATGTCCACCGTACGCTTGGCCGATTGTTTCCTGAGCTCAAGGTCCATTCCACCCTGCACAATGCCGAACAGCGCTTGCCTACGGTCAAGTGAGGTGGCGATCGGAATCTCAAAGCTTGCAGGCACACCTTCATTTGCAACCCTATCGATAATGACCGCATTCGGAGCAACACCCCGGTCTTCCCTCCCTCGCTTAGGGCTGACCCGCGACTGAGAATCCTGCCAGGGTACCTCGTGGCAGTGTTCTTCAAAGTACCTTTTAGAACGCTCGGCCCAGCTGAGGGTCATTTCCATCGAGGATCGAACCCTGTCCGGCTCAGCCGGATACTCAGTGCACTCGTCCAAGGCCATGATGATGTCGGCTCCTAAGGCGATTTGCGCAGCCAGGGCGCGTTCCGGAGTAAACAAGTGCAACGAGCCATCCCAATGCGATCGGAATGACACTCCTTCCTCGGTAACCTTCTGAAGTTCAGCCAAGCTGAAAACTTGAAATCCCCCGGAATCGGTAAGAATGGCCCTAGGCCATGACATGAAGCGGTGCAGCCCGCCCATTTTTCGCACCTGGTCGATCCCGGGTCGCAGGTAAAGGTGATAGGTGTTTGCCAGGAGAATTTGAACTCCGAGGCCTTCCAAAATATCTTGAGATACACCTTTTACCGTGGCCGAGGTTCCAACTGGCATAAACACGGGGGTATTGATTTCTCCGTGGGCGGTCGTCAGCCGCCCCAGTCGTGCCCGCCCGGCGATACTCTCGAGTGAGAAAAGCATGCGTAGCAGTCGAATTCTAAAGGATCCCGGCCGCTGGAATGAGCTTTGGAAGGTTGAGAGCGGAGGTCAGCGCTGCCGAAAGGGCATAGGCACGTCAGGGCAGTTTGTATCAGACCGCGGCCCAAAATCTTGCGCGCGACGTCTTCATGAGCGTACCTTCGGTTGGTTAGCCCCTACGAATAGACAATGGGAGTATTGCCGCCCGGATAATGCCATGGTCGACACTCAATGTGCCCAGCGTTACGGGTAAACGAAACCGCCGCGGCCCGGCGCTGCCGGGGTTGAAATACAAGATACCCTGACGCGTCACCTGCTTGGGTACATGGCTATGTCCATAGACTACAGCCGAGAAACCTGCACGTTCCGGCTGAAGATCGAAGCGCGGCAACATATGAAGCACGTAGATCGAAGTGGCACCAGCTTCAAGAATTTCGGTTTCAGGCAGAGCGCGCGCCCAACCGCCGCGATCGACATTTCCGCGAACTGCCGTCAGAGGAGCAATCTCGCGCAAGCGAGTGAGAATTTCCGGATCACCAACGTCGCCGGCATGAATGATGTGGTCAGAACCGCGCAAGGCTTCGATCGCCTCCGGTCTGAGCAGCCCGTGGGTATCGGAGATCACACCGATCTTCAGCATCGAACACCAGTTCGAGCCCTCGTTTGGGACTTCTTCCGCCAACTGCGACACGACGGTTGGCTTTTTGCGGCTGCAGGCGGCTCATTTGCCAAGCATTCGATTCACCTCCGCGTGAGGCGGCGCTCCGTCCATTCGAGAGTATGTGCCGACCGACTTCAATTCTTCGGCCAACCGCCGCAATAAGCCCAAAGTAGCTCGCATGGGTCCTGAGCCGAGACTCAGGCGCGCGACACCTGCCTTCTCCAAGTCCAATGCCGAGGGAGATCCGTACCCGGCAAGGATATTCAAGGGGTATTTCACGTCTTTGACCAGCTGCGCGATGTTTTCCAAGTCATCGAGCCCCGGGACAAAGACGCAGTCAGCACCGGCATCGCGATAAGCGAGCGCGCGCTGAAGCGCCACAGCATAGCGTCTGCCGGGCTCTCCTATGGGCGTGAGATAAACGTCCGTCCGAGCATTGAGCACGAGCGGAAACGCAGACTTGTGCGCGGTTTCACGCACAGCGCGAATCCTTTCGACTTGTAATGAGAGATCCGCGAGTGGATGTTCGGGGTCGCCCGTCCCATCCTCGAGGTTCATGCCCACGGCACCGGCTTCAATGACGCCCTGGGCTGTTAAGGCGGCGTCCTCCGGCCGCTGGCCATAGCCGGCCTCAACATCCGCTGTGACCGGCAGATCGACCCTCTCGGCGATTGCCGCTACCCGCGCCAGCATCTCGTCCCGGGAAATGTTCTCCCCGTCCGGATATCCCAGTGAAAAGGCCACGCCCGCACTAGTCGTGGCCAGTGCCGGATACCCGCACTGTGCAACCACTCTCGCGCTGGCTACGTCCCAGATGTTGGGCAGGAGCAGAATCCTTGGCCCGTGATGAAGCCGGCGAAAAGCGAGCGCCTTTTGTCTTTGATCGTCGTTGTTCACGAATGTCGGTGTTTAGGATCAGCTGCCCGTGATCCGCCCCTGCCATCGCAGAACTTCCGAGCTCCTTGAACTCGCAGCAGATCGGCAATCGCTTGCGAAACTCGAACTTGGAAAACCCAGTTTGCTTCCCATCTAAAATAGATTCTCTTGACGCCTGTTCCTCTTCATCTTCTTTTCTTTGTTGGCCCCTTTTCATTGTCGTCGCTGTCGTTCATCCCGATTTGGGGCAGGCTCACCCGTAGCTCGCGGAAGCTCACTACCAGCCGCCTGCAGCGAGTGGAAAGGGGCGGGCGGGTTCGGGTGAGGCGTAAGCGTGTCGCTACCGGGATCTTCGCTGAGCAACAGGATCATGGACGCTCACTGGTCAGCCCTCGCCTTCGATCTAGGCCGCAATTGGGCGATTGGACGGTTCCGTTCAACCATGGGACGGCTTTCGGCAGTGTAAGCCTGGCTTGCGGGCAATCCAGTGTGCTCCCGGCGTTCTCCTGGCGTTCACTGCGAATGGCTTCGCGAGTTGTTGAGGTCAGCCCCGGCTACCGAACACAGCCGCACACCTCTGCCGTGTGAAGTAGGCGCAAGTCTTCCCCTGTTCAGAGTAGGTCAACGTAGTACGCCGAGAGTGTCACACGGCTAAGCCGCTCGGGAGCGAAAACTTTACGGGTGGAGGCGTCTATAATGCTGAGTTCTTCATGAAGGCTGACTTTTTTCATGTCCGATTTTGTGAGCCCAGGGGAGATTGATGTCTTTAAAAGTTGGAGATCCAGCCCCCGATTTTGATCTGCCGGCAGTTGTCAGCAGCGAAACACACAGGTTGCGGCTTGGCGACTATCTGGGAAACCAAAACATCGTCATAACCTTTCACCCGCTCGACTGGACACCGACCTGAGCGGCGCAGGTACCGGAACTCAGCTCCCGCCGGGCCGAGTTCGCGGCACTCAATGCCCAGGTTCTGGACATCAGTGTGGATTCAATCGCGAGCCACATCGCCTGGCAGAAGAAGGAAGTTGGCACGCTCGATCTACCGAGCTGCGCCGATTTTTTTCCCCATGGCGAGGTAACGGCGAAATTCGGCATCCTGCGAGAGGGCCCGCCGGTGCCCGGCATTAGCGAGAGAGCCGCCTTCATCGTGGATAGGAGGGGCAGGATTGCGTTTGCGAGGGTTTATGCATTAGATCAATTGCCCGACATAGATGAAATCCTGCGCAGCCTTAGAAGCTCAAGTTGAGGAGGCCAGCAGCGAGAGCTTCGGCCGCTACTCGAAATTGCTTACATACATTACCGCCGCTCCTCCCAGGGGCGGCGATGACCTTCTCCCATGCCACACGTTATCGATGCTCATCGCTAAGGTAGTTGTTCAGAGGTTTGTCTTAAGCTCCTCGAGTAGGCGTTCAACGTCTCCTTCTGAGTTATAGAAGTGGCAGGAGACGCGCACGCCACCCACGTTGGAGGTATATCGAACCGAAACCAAAATGCGTTTCTCCTGCAGCCGTTTGATCAAGGCAACGTTCTGCTCGGCCGATCCGATCGAAAAGGCTACAATTCCAGAACGGTGCTGCTCGCCTCGTGGAGTAACGATCGTTACCGGCAGTCGCTCGAGGCCGGCGAGCAAAAAGCTGGTGAGCGTAAAAATGTGCTTTGAGATCGTCTGCTCCCCGAGTTCATGTAAGAGATCGAGCGATGCCGCCAGGCCGACTGCCCCGGGATAAGCCCCCGTGCCTCCGATTTCAAAGCGCCGCGCCGCGGTTACAAATCCGTAGTCGCGGACCGGTGTTGTGTCGGGGTTTTGAAAGTAATGGCCCCAACCGCCCGGCGGGTCTTGAATATCGAGATAGCCGGCGAGCGGAGGCTTCAGCTTCCCCATGGCATCTTTGTTCAGGTACATGAATCCGCAGCCAAAGGGCGCGTTCAGCCACTTGTGGCCACCGCAGGCCAGGATGTCCACGGGCGTCGCCTGAACGTCGATGGGAATTGCCCCCAATTGCTGAATGGCATCGACGACGAGCCAGATGTCGCGATCCCGGCAAAGCTGACTGAAGCCACCGAGGTCGAGCCGAAATCCATTCGTCCATTGAACGGAACTGACGGCGACCACGCGCGTAGCCGGGGTGATGCGCGCCGCAAAATCGTCCACCCGAACTTCCCCGTTGTGGTTTGGTACCACATCAACCTCGATTCCGTCCTTTTTCTTCTGCAGCCACGGAAGGGCTACCTCCAGGAACTCAAGATCAGAGAGTAAAATTCGATCCCCGGGCTCAAGCGGAATAGCGCTGGCGGCCAGCGAAAGACCATGAGTGGTGCTCTCCACCAGCGCGATCTCATTTTCCTGGGCATGGATGAGGCGAGCTGCCGCAGGCCGCGCCCGAGCGCGCATCTCGTCCATAAACATGTGGTGATGAGTGGAGGAGTTGAGCGGGCACATCATCGCCAGTTCGAGGAATTTGCCAATGGCTTCAGCCCCCACCTGGGGCGCAAGTGAGCAGCAGGCAGCGTCAAGGAATACTTTGTCGTTCAACCCGGGGAATTGCGCACGCGCAGCTTGGACATTCATCTATGGGATCAACCACCGCCACCCCAATGGGAAGGTTTGCTCACCCTCCCGCAGCTTGTTCTCGCCGCTTGGACTGGATTTCGATGTACACATTGACCAGCGACACTGCCGCCGGAGTTACGCCTGGAATGCGAGAAGCGTGACCCAAAGTCCGCGGTCGGATTTTGACCAGCTTTTCCTTCATTTCACGGGAGAGGCCGCTGACCACCTGATAGTCGAACCACTCCGGGATAGAGCGCTGCTCGGCTTTCTTCAGCCGCTCGATGGCGCGTGCCTGCTGCTCGAGATAGCCGGCGTATTTGACTTCCGTTTCCACCGACTTGAGTTCGTTCTTCACTCTCGAAGGCAGATGCACCGCCGTGTCGAGGACACCCCGCGCGGAGCCTTCCCGGGCTGCAAAGAGCGAGGGATGCACGTCGCGCAGCACCGGAAGCAGGTGCTCAATGCCGATTTCGGGTCGCTTCAGCAACTGCGCGCAGCTCTGGCCGAGCGCCGAGGAGAGATCGTGGGTCTTGGCGGATTCGCCCGCGTAATGGCCCTTCCCGGAATGGCCATCCTGAGCGGAGCGAAGTACCTGCTCTTGAAGTGCCCGTTCGATGTTGCCAAGCATCTTTTCGCTCAGCCGAGTAGTGTCGAGCAGTTGCTGCACTTGCCTGTGCCGTTCTTGCTTTTCGAGGAAATCTGCCCAGTGCGCATCGGAAATCAAGCCCACACGCCGCCCATGCGGCGTCAGTCGCCGGTCCGCATTGTCAATGCGCAGGTGCAGCCGGAACTCGGCACGAGAGGTAAACATGCGATAGGGCTCGTTGGTGCCCTTGGATATCAAATCATCAATAAGGATCGCGGTATAGGCCTCGGTGCGGTCGAGGGTTAAGGGTGGTTCGCCTTTTACCTTCAGGGCTGCGTTGATGCCGGCCATGATTCCCTGGCAGGCAGCCTCTTCATAACCGCTGGTCCCATTGATCTGCCCGGCAAGAAACAGATGGGAGAGCTTCTTCGTTTCGAGCGTCCGTTCTAATTCCGTGGGATCTATCGAATCGTACTCGATGGCGTAGCCAGGCCTGAGCATTTCCGCCGTTTCCAGTCCCGGTATGGACTTGACAATCGCCAGCTGCACCTCGACTGGTAACGAGGTGCTCATTCCATTCACGTAGATCTCGTGGGTATTCAGGCCTTCGGGTTCGAGGAAGAGCTGGTGCACCGACTTGTCGGGGAACTTGACGACTTTGTCCTCGATCGACGGGCAATAACGCGGACCGATGGACTTGATCTGGCCGCTATACATGGGCGAGCGATGAACGTTCTCGCGGATGATGCGCTGCGTTTCGGGGGTGGTCCAGGCGATATAGCACGGGACCTGGGCATCGTGGTGGACCACGCGCTGGGTGCGGAAGCTGAAGGGTGTGGGATCCGAATCGCCCGCCTGTTCTTGGAACTTCGACCAATCGATGGTGCGGCCATCGAGGCGCGGCGGTGTGCCGGTTTTCAAACGGCAGCCTCGTAAACCCAGGTTCTTCAATGCCTCTCCCAGAAGCACAGCCGGAGCCTCGCCGCTACGACCGGCCGGATATTGCTGCTCGCCGCAGTGAATCAGTCCATTCAGAAAGGTACCGGTGGTGATAATGACGGCTTGCGCGCCCACGGTCCGGCCGTCGCGCAACTTGACCCCGACAACCCGGTGCTCGGTTTCCAGTTCGCGGCTATCGGTTGCGGCTGAATCGCCAGGGCGCACCGTCCCGTGCTCGATGATCAGGTCGGCCACCTCCGCCTGCTTGATCTTCAAGTTCGGCTGGGAGTCGAGCACCTCGCGCATCTTCAACCGGTAGGCTTGCTTGTCGCACTGGGCACGGGGAGACCAAACCGCAGGCCCGCGAGAGGTATTGAGAAGCCGGAACTGAATGCCCACCGCATCGGTAACTTCGCCCATGATACCGCCAAGTGCATCCACCTCCCGGACCAAGTGCCCTTTGGCGATACCGCCCACGGCGGGATTGCAGGACATCTGCGCGATAAGATCAACATTCAGGGTGTAAAGCGCGGTCCTGAGTCCCATGCGTGCAGCCGCCATCGCCGCCTCGCAACCGGCATGGCCGGCGCCGACCACAACAATGTCGAATGTTTCAGTAACAGGCATGTTCTCGCCCACTGGCGCGCCGCCGATCGGCTTAACCAACCTCCCGGCGGTTCGGCAGATCCCGCGCGTTCTATTTTAGCAATGCAAGCCTTGCACCAGCGGCCTGGTAGGCCCTTCAATCCGGATGGCGGCGTAAGCTGGAAAGGACGCATGCGGCTCTCGGGTTCATCATGGTTCTTCTGCATCCGCCCGGAGTTACCGTCAGGACTAAAGGCAAGTCTCGCGGTGGTTGTCTAGAAAAAGAAAGGGCGACTTGGCCAGTCGCCCTCTGTCGCAATTTGGAGTGGTTTACAGAGCCCGAACGTTCTCCGCTTGCCAGCCCTTCGGGCCTTTTACGACATCAAACTGTACCTGCTGACCTTCCTGCAGACTGCGGAAGCCATTTGACTGGATGGCGGAGAAGTGCACGAACACGTCCTCCCCATTTTGACGGCTGATGAAGCCATAGCCCTTGGCGTCGTTAAACCACTTCACTGTTCCTGTTTCCATTGTGTTGCAATTTCCTTTTTTTCTGATTTTGCGCTGATTCGAAGGCAGAATGCTGCAGGCAGGTCACGCTACAACGCTGAGATACTGCTTACAACCGCTAAGATCAAACGCTTCTTCATTGTACAAGCAACTGGTCGAAATAGCCATCGTTAGTTGCTGGAACTGCCGGGAACATCGCTCTGACGATGGCAAAGTGCGAAACTGAGGTCTCGCCGAAGGTTCCCAGAGCGCTCCTCAGGGCATCACCAGGCGGCTTCCGACC
>JAFATF010000117.1 GCA_019244045.1 Acidobacteriota bacterium | reverse complement strand
TTCAGCAGCAGTCGACGCGGTGCGTTGGTGGCGCTTTGAGCCCTATCGGGTGAATGGGCGGGCTACGCCGGTGCATACCTTGATGGAAGTGGATTTTCGGCTGGATAGATGACACCGGCAACGATGGATCAATAGGGCGGGTGCCGCGTGACGCAAGTCACGCCAGAAATTGACGCAAGCCTGGCGGCGCGAACGCCGTCCTATTGAGTCCGCTCGGGAATGCGCTCACTTCCGCGGTTACAAGAACAATAACTCCCCTTCTACTTAGCGGCATTAAATCCCGGGGGAAGACTTTATCTGACTATTCCCACCCCCTGGCATCGTATTCCCCTCGGGCAGCAACTGGTGCAGCCCTGGGGAGGGATGGCCGTGAAACCACCGAAGATTGCCGGCTGGTTTTCGATGTGTTCTGCGGCGAGGACCGCACAGTACAGGCGGGTTTGTCCCTTGCTGCGCAAATTTGTGTCTACCCCTTTGTGCGATCTCATGCAGAAGATCTTACCCGGAGCCCGATAGGACTCAAGAGTTCGCGGAAATGCCCTACTCGAGGCCTGCAACTTGGGAATTGCGTGCCACGAATGGAAGATTGCACCGAAGGCAGCGCCGTGAGCTAGAGTAAGAAGGAGACGCGGATTCCCCGCCAGCGGTGCGAAGCTGCACCCACCTCCCCTGCACTCGAACAGGAACGAGTGCGCAGGACTATTTGCCGGGCCCGGAAGGTAGATGATGGGATGGTGACCGAGGGAAATATTGAGCCGAGTTGAGACTTGTTTCTCGGGGCGAAATAAGTGGATAAACCGGAGATGCAAGGTGAGGCAGACTGCCGCTTGCGGCGGCACTTGGTGCCCGCGCCCGCTGCCGCTGATTTCCCTTGTGCTAGGCGGAAGTGGCGGGCGCGGGCGTCAAATCCGTTCGAATGCTGATGCTCGGGGTGGCGCTGCCGACCAGCTTCAGCTTGGGTTCGCGCTCAATTTCCCTGACCAGCTCACGGGTTAGTCGGTCGTCGATCTCGGCCGCGCGCAGCAAATTAACAGGATAGCTGATGACGACTTCGAGAAGCCCCGACTGAGTTATGCGTAAGCGGCTGTGCGGGCGCAGTTCCCCGATGGGCGCGGCCGAGAGCATACGTTCCATGTTGCGGCGCTGCTCCTCCATCTCATCACGATAGTCGGCGAACACCGCTTCGACCGCCTCGAGCAGCCGGCGTTCCACAAAGTTGTAATCACCGTCCGGTGCTACGGTGACCGTGATTTCATGCCACAAAAAGCTCGTTCCGGGAATGGGCTTAAACAGGCCATTGGATTGGAAAACAATAGAATTGGAGAAGGCGACCACCCGCCCGGTAGGAGCATCGGCGCCGCCGCTAGCAAGTTCGAGTAAATGCAAGCGCACCAAGCCGATGTCTACGACCTCGCCATACACTCCGGCAATTTGCACGCGGTCGCCCACTCGTATTCCGAAGCGACCGATGAGGAAAAAATACCCGACCACAGAGAGGATAACGTTCTGCAGCGCCACCGCAATGCCGGCGGTGATCAGGCCGGCAAAGGTGGCCACTGAGCCAATCTCGCTGGCAAAGGCGAATGCCACCACGATGGCAAGTACGATATAAAGAACCACTTTGCGCAGCAGCAGGAACTGATAACGGCGGCGCGGTTCATGGATATAGCGCAAGATTGTCTTGCGCCACAACTCCGACAAGCCGATGACGAATCCCAAAACCAGCGCCAGGAGCGAGAATCGGATGACAAGATTCTTCACCAGGGCGTCGTATTCCGAGTCGATGGCGTTTCTCCAGTTGCCCAGATTGGTTTTATACAGCCCCAGCAGAATACTCATTTTGCTCAGCGGGAGGGATGCTGCCGCCATCTGTTTGAACTGTGCGGTTAGATCATCGAGAGCCTGCTTTTCCTCGGCCAGTTGTTTGGCATCAGCCGTATCCGCCTGGTTGGCCAACTCATCGCCGCGTTGGGAAAGCTGTTTCAGTTGCTTAAGGAGTGGCGTACGGGCCTGGTCGGCGGCTTGCGCAAGGGCCTCGGTGCGGGCCATGCGATCCTTCAATAGCCGCATATTGCTCGAAAGTCCTAGGATGTGGGACAGGAGGCCCCAAATTCCGGAAGGCTCGGTCTTGGCCGGCGCCTCGGTCGCCGTGATGTTTACGGGCGGCTTATTGAGCGAGGAGGTTGGCGCCTCGCTGCTGGAAACTCCGGTTAGATCGGCAGGAAAGGTACGCGCCAAGGCTTCGATCTGGGCGCGGAGATTGGTTGGCCCGGACGTGCTCGCGTCCGCTCCTGCCACAAAATCCAGCATGCTGTGAATGGCGTCGCGCCGCACCTGCGCCAGGTCCAATTCGCTTTGCAGTTCGGCGACGGTCGATTCAAGTTGCCGGCGCTTGCTCCCGGAAGAGAGCTCCAACTGGCGCCGCCGCGCCTCTAATTCGGCTTGGGTATCGCGAATCTGCCCCTCCAGCTTGGACGAGAGTTGATAGAGGGCCTGATATTGCTGCGTGTTGGCCGACGGGCTGGCTGAGCTCGATGGAATGGATTGTTGTTTGGCCAGACTATTGGCTTGAGCGCGCGCATAGTCAAAAGCCAAACGGACCA
The DNA here is from genome assembly GCA_019244045.1 of Acidobacteriota bacterium. Lineage (GTDB taxonomy): Bacteria > Acidobacteriota > Terriglobia > Terriglobales > Acidobacteriaceae > Gp1-AA122. The sequence goes on along the minus strand of JAFATF010000117.1, from coordinate 765 downwards.
CCTGATCAGCTGTCGTGCGGTCATCGTTGAGGACAAGAACCCCACTCGGCTCGCGGGCGACTTCAGCTTCAGAGGACAAGCCTCGATACCAATCAATCGTCTCATTCAGGAACCCGAGGACGTCCTCGGCAGCAGCGCTATTGGCCGGAGTGGTCTCAAATAAGGCGAAGGTTACCGTCCCCGCGCCCGTGACCGCCGTGAGCACGGTGACCGAGATCAGCCGGCGGATGGATCGCAGGGTGCGAGGTCGAAGCTGGTTGGAGATACTTCCGGAACAGTTACGCATGGGGCTGAACCATGGCTGCCATAAAGCTCGAAGTAGTTTAACTGAATACGTAGCCGGTAGAAGGCGCCACTGCACTAATTACCTGATGGCCGAGCGGCCCGCCGCTTGCGTAACTTGTGCAGAACCAGGGCGCCGCTCACTCCGAAGCAACCAATCGCCGCCAGGGTGATGATTTCTGTAACCGCCAGAGAGATGTGCAGCCACTCGCGCAAAAATGCGGTTAAGGCCAGAATTCCGCCCGCCAAGTTGAGCCAGGAAGACACCTGGATCTCTCCCCTTTGCTGCGGGTAGCGAAGTCGAAGTTGCAGCATCAGCGCCATGATGCCCACCGCGGCCATGACCGCCACCGCCGTCGGGCTGACAAACGCCGCATGCGTGGTGAAGGTTACGATCAGCGCCAAGGTAGCCAGTAAGAGACCGGAAGTAATCACAGTCCAACGACGTTGCTTTCGCTCCCGCCCCACCCTCCTCCTTTCTCG
>JAFATF010000706.1 GCA_019244045.1 Acidobacteriota bacterium | reverse complement strand
AAACTCCCGCATTCGGTCCGCCTGATCGGTAATGTTGCCGAGCAAGCGGCCGATCCGGTTGGCGACGAACACCGCGAACGCCACCCCAACCGCGAGCACAAAGAACGAGACGGCCAGTCCCTCCGCCAGCAGCCGATCGCTCGCGCGGGTCAGCTCCGCGATCGGCGTGATGCTCGCGATATAGCCACCTTCGAGCACCCGGCTTCCGGAGATTTGTGTCACCGTCCCAACGTAGTTGTCGCCATCATGCGAAAATTTTGACGTTTGAACGGCGGCATGCGCTTGAGAGACGGATGATAGACCGGCCCTGACCTTTTCGGCGAGCGCTTCATTTCTCGCATCCGAAGCCGCATCGGCGGCGCGCCGGCCGGATTGCGCGATCACCTGGTCCGACGGATCAAATATGTAGGCGTGCGAGCCAGGGGTCAGAAGCTGCGTCGAAAGAAAAGCCTCCATTCCTTGGAACAGCACATCGATCCCGTAAACGGTTGCTGCGTCAGCTGCGTCGCGCTGGGCCAGTGTAATGCCATAGACGCGGGTCGTCGCCATCTGGTAGGGAGCGGTCGAAATCAAATCTGCGGTCCGCCGCCCCGACAGATACCAGGGACGCACCCGCGGGTCGTAATTCGCGGGCTCAGGGACGGTGTCCGCGAGCTGTCGGCCGTCGTGATCAAAGAAACGCCAGCGCGACATGCGGCCGCCATGCTCGATACTGATCGTGCGAAGCGCGTTCGCCGTCTCTGCCGGCGCGGCGAGTGTCTCTTGCCACGAAGCATTGTTCTCAACCTTGACATGATCGAGGAACGCACCGTCAGAAAATCCCACGTAGACGCTGTCGATGTATTCCGAGCTTCCGAGCGCCTGTTTCAAAAGGGGCAGGATGCGCTCGGCATTCGCGTTCCCGAGATCGCCGGCAACTTTGGACTTAGCCGCGATTCCGATCGCCTCGGAGGCGCTGTGAATGACGGCGCGGTAGCGCTCCAGCATGTACTCAGAATGGGTCCGCATTTCGCGGGCCGCAGCATCAAGTGCGGCTCGACCCGAGCGATAGAAATTGAACCCGACCAAAATACCCGACACGGCCACCAGCAACGCCACGACAATAACACTGAGATGGACACGCAGGGGCCGCGTCCAGCGTGGCGGCATTCACGGCTCCGACGCAGAGGGCCCGGGATCGCGATCGGCCGCCCGCGTGTCGGCTTAGCTCAGCAAGGAAGGCAGGGTGAGTGTCTCCCAACGTCAGCTGCTTGCTTGTCCTCCTGCTCGCGCAAGTACACGGGTTGCGGCAGCAAGCCGTCTTCGGTCCACGTCATGTTAACTCACCTCGACCACCATCTCTGGCCGAACCCAGTGAACCCGCGACAACACCAGGGGATCCGGACCTGCTGTTTCGCAGAGGAGCCTCACCGAATTTATCCACCGCGAGCGGTTATGGCTTTCGCCACCGCCTCCCCGGCTCCGTTCGGGCATTCCCGTCCCCGCTCGACCGGCGTAGATCAGTTCCGGTCCGGCGTGTACTTAGCCTAGAACCACGACCCCCAGCTGGGCGGCCGCCTTCTCGGTCGCTGTAGCCAAACGACGACGATCTCGTCGCGGTTAAGGCACTTGACCTCTACCCCAAGTGCTCCGGCCGGGCTCGTACGTAACGGAGACCCGGCGCCGCCCGAGCTGGTCGCTCGTGCGAATGGCCGCAATGGCTGAACGGGTCGTGAAGCCGCTGGCGATCGGCTTCAAGTGCTGCTGACTGCGCAGGCACGACGCCAGCACCAACTCTTCGTACCGCACGGGATCATCGCCCTGTTTTACCCTGGGCTGCATACCTCTCAGCGGTTCCAACTTCCCAAATGGCGATGGTGATGCCAATAGCGAGAGGAATAGGAATGGTGAGCTTCTGGTCGACGTGATTGCTGCTCGGCGTTGGGGCTCGAGCCAGCCACTAGCTCGGGGCCTTGCCCGAAACCGACTGTCGGCACACTCGGTCCGTTTGGAACAGCATTGGCGGCCAGGGGCAACACCGTAACCGCAAGCGCGCTGAGAAAGGCCAAGGCTGCTATACGCATATCAACCTCCTCAGTAAGTATCGACTGCACGCGAACTGCGTAGCGCGATCACCGCTCCTGGCGACCGGTCTCCCCGCCCGGCTGCAACCCCCGACAGACGACGCCGAACGGCGCAATTTCGGCATGGTTCCAATCCGGTTGCCCTTAGCTGGCTCAACTCCTCCCATCGGCGGCATCGAACATCACCGCACGCCTGGGTTGCGGCACGGGCCCGCCTCGATCTGTGGCGTGATGTCAGCCGGCAGGAGCAACACTGGCCGCAACGGCGGTCCGAATCCAGAACGGTCGTCACCCAAGGCGCGGATAAATGGCGGAAAGGCAATAGTCGCTAGATCAATTCTGTCCGTTATCGTACCGCTTTTAGATTCTGCCACCGCCGCCAACATTCCACGGTCCCCCTGTCAAGGACATTATCCGTGTCCGGGGAACCCCGGCCTGTAATCGTCACGGGCCCATACTCGTTCATGTAAGCCAAGTTAGGCTTCGGACGGAATTCTCCAATTCTTCGCATTGCTGGGCGCCGGCCGCCGCTGGAGCCTGATCCGTTAGAGCCAAGCAGGCGAGCGATCGTCATTTGGTTGTTGGGGTTGCTTGCCGATCAACGGTGCCTCAGCCGCCGCGCGCCCGTCCACTCCCTATTGCGCGTTTTTCCCCGGCCTCGGTGGAAAGGTGACCTTCGGGCCGGCAGGCTCTGTCGGCGACGTTGCGCGTAGCAGACCTTCGCCGAAGCGAAGCAGGCGCCCGTCTCCTGAGAAAGGGCATCCCTGACCAACAGCGCTGCGTACCTTAAAACGGATCGAGGATGCGGTCCGTGTCTAATGCCGATGGGCAGCGAGAAGAACAATAAGCCCGATCGCTACCGATCCGACGAAGGCGTAGAACCCTACTACTATTAGATCGAGCGTGGTCATGCCGCCCTCCTGTCCGGCATGGCTCACCGCCTACCGGAAAGCGTTTTTTTTGAAGAGCTCGCGGGACCAGCGTCTTCGCGGGGGAGCGGCATGACAACAAAGCTGGGATTAGATCTTCCGAAAATTTCCAAAAGAGACCAAAATTGAGATCCAGATTCGATAGCCAACGACAGCCGCCTAACGTGTTGAAGGGAGCGGTCAGCGGCACTGCGAGGAGGTATGGGCGCGCTTGGCACGTCCGACATCTTCCTGTTCGAGCGCTTCCGCTTTGATCGTCGCGGCCTGTTCCGGCGAGAAGAGAGCGGGGGCTTCGTCCCACTAAAGGTTGGCTCGCGCGCCGAAGACATACTCGGTATTTTGATCGAAAGAGTGGGTGATCTCGTCTCCAAAGACGAGATCATCGCCAAAGTCTGGTCTGGAACGATTGTCGAAGAAAGCAATCTTACTGTTCAGATATCCACCTTGCGCCGGTTCCTGGACGACCGATCCGCTGAAAGTTGCATCCAGACAGTGCCCGGACGGGGATATCGGTTTGTCGCGCCGGTAACCCGGTGCACAAGCGACATTTTTGGCACCCCGGCGGGCATCGACGCTCCGCGTTCATCGGGGGTGACGGCTATTGTAGCGGAGAAACCAGAAGGCCCGTTGCCCCTGCCGGAGAGGCCCTCTATCGCCGTCCTTCCCTTTGCCAACATGAGCGCCGATCCGGAGCAGGATTATTTCGCCGACGGCATTTCCGAGGAGATCATCACCGGCTTGTCCAAGCTGCGCTGGTTTTTCGTCATCGCACGCAATTCATCATTCACCTATAAAGGTAAGGCCGTGGACATACGTCAGGTCGGGCGCGAACTCGGGGTGCGCTACGTCCTGGAAGGGAGCGTCCGCAAGGGCGGCAACCGCGTACGGATTACCGCCCAGCTGATCGACGCCGTCAGCGGCAAGCACCTCTGGGCCGACCGTTACGACGGCGAGCTGGCCGACATTTTTGCGCTCCAGGACGAGATAACCCGGAAAGTTGTGGCCGCCATCGAGCCAAAGCTGATGGAAGCCGAAGGCATTCGTTCGCAAAGCCGCTCGCCCGAGGACCTTGGTGCCTGGGACATGCTGATCCGAGCTAGTTCCCTGTTTTGGCGGCTGACCAAGGACGAGAGTCAAGCGGCAATCGCGCTGCTCAAGCAACTGATTGAAAGACATCCGCTCTATGCGCCGGCGCACGGCATGTTGGCTTTCGTATTGCTGGTGTCACGGCAAGGTGGATGGCACATGATGGAGCCACAGATCACCCAAGCGGCAAGCCTCGCCGCGCGGGCGGTAGAACTCGACGACGCGGATCCTTGGGCGCATCTTGCGCTGGGCTTCGTGGCTTTCACGAGGCGCCGGACCGACGAGGCGGTCGAGGAGTTCCAGCGCGCACTCGATCTCAATCCAAACTTTGCCGCTGCGCATGGGTTTCTCGGCTGTGCACTCGCCTTTGATGCCCGATCCGACCAAGCTGTAGATCACATCGAGCAAGCCATCCGCATGAGCCCTCACGACCCGCAGAATGCGCTGCTCAATGCGGCACTTGCCGCCGCGCATTATCAGGCGGGCCGCTATGCGGAAGCCGTCCGCATTGCCCGTAAAGCCATCCGACAGCGATTCGAATTGACAAATGGTCACCGGATCTACGTAGCGAGCCTCGCCCAGGCAGGCCTGCTCGAGGAGGCGCGCGCAGCACTATCGCGACTACAGGAACTGCATCCGGAAAATTCGATTGTGTGGATCGAGCGTAATGTCCCATACACGCCCGGGCCGATGGCCAGATTTCTCGAAGGCTTTCGCAAAGCGGGACTGCGATAGCCCGAAGGCCTTGCGAATGTCCGCATGTGTGAGCCACATGAGCCGGTTATGGCCGCGGCTGGGAACGACTCGGACCTTGCGGCACAGTCGGCATGATGGGGTGGAGAAGAGACCTTGCCGTCCGGGGCATCGCCCGGCGGGAGGTCAGATTGCGAACTGCCCAGCGTAGTGCATCAGCAACGGACGCGTCGACCGCACCGGGTAACCCCGCCCGATGTCGCTGGACCATAATGCCGCCTCGTGAGCAAGTTTGCTACCGGCAACCCAGCCCGCTTCATCGCGCCGCAGAGGTTGTCCAACATGACAATTTTTGCATGCACGATACCCGCGTAGCCACTGATCAGCGCAGCCATGTTTGCTTGCCCGACGCCAGAAACGCACCCGCGAGTGATCCTTGCGTTTTGATTTCCCTACCGTTAGCAGTCGGAGCCGTAACTGCAAGTACGGCGACAAGGGACACAGCATAAAGACGCATCAACAACCTGGTGCGGCGTCTGCTGGATCGCTCAATCGAGTTCGGAGCCGCGAACAGAAATCAAGATACCCTGGTCCTCTATATGGCGAACCCTTGATAAGCCTTCTGTCGATTGGCCCACCCTCAAATGGATCACCACGGTAACGCCGGTATAGGTGTACATGGAGATGAGGGATCGTATTCCATGGATCTCATAGTTCAGCTTTACACAGTTTGTTATGGCTCGGAGAGCTGCCGCGACCCGGCTAACATCCCTATTAACGCGCTGGGCTCGTCAGCGGAAAGGTCGTCCAGCTCCAGAGCGTGTCGTTTCAAGACAACGCAGCAATAACCGTACATCGGTGCGTCCTGATGCTGGTAACATAGGAGACGCTGAGGTCCATCAAGGTGTCATTGGGCTCTCCGCTCTGGCAAATCGGGCACCCGGCTCCGTTGCGCAGTTGGTCCCACTCACTGCTATTCCATCTGCTCATCTCCGCCGTTCGCACTCCTCCCACTCCCACCCCCTTCGTAGTTTCCCTCGCGTTGCTATGGCCAGTGTGACGACGAAGAAGGAACGTTCGCTTTATCTCAGAAAAGAAGTTAATCAAATTCAATGCAGACTGAATGAAGTCGTAATATTTCGTCAAGCTTACCTAATTACAACGAGGCGAACGGCAGAAGGCAGTTGCCAATGAGCAAATTCGAATGGATGGAGCTGGAAACCATCAGCAACGAGATAGCTCATGCCCAGAGCCGCCTTGATGCGGCGCGCGCTACCAAGAACTTAGGGCTCGTCCAACTGCTTGAACGTGAGATTGCGGACGCTACGAAGCGCCGCGCCCAGATACTGTCTGACATTACGAACGGGCTAGGTGTGAAGCATTCTGCTCATTCAAAACCGCAGCTCGTAGTCGCACAGCAACCGCAAGAGGCGCAGGCAAAGCTGCAAGCAGCCGTACAAACACATTCTCGACAATCCATCGAACCATCGCAAGCTCAGCATCATGCGCAGACGCAATCTCAGCCACCATCAGAGCGAGGACCTGCGGCAGCGGCTGCTGCGTTGGACGAACCTGTTCCGAGCGCCGATATAAAACAAGGAGACGACAGCATGTGGGATAAAGTGACCTCAGCCGATATCGAGCGCGTGAAACGCGCACTTGCCAGCCGACGTTCGGAGTTGCTGACCCGACATGCCGAAGAACTGAAGGTGCTCGAAGCCGAGGAGGCTGAGATTGACGTGTTTGAGAAGGCGATTGCTACTTTCACACAGAAATTCAAGCTCACCAGCACCGCAGAGATAATCCAATTGGAAGGGGAACGGGTTCCGGTTCCGGTCTGAGCGATAGCCGGAGGTCGGCGCTCTTCAAGGTGGGCCTTGGGTGCGGATGAACCGCCATTACAAGGCCGATAAATGCGGCCTGAGCCGCGAAGGTGCCGCTTAGAAACTCCTGCAATATTCGGCTGGCCGGAACCCCAGGACCCATTCAAGCCGCATTTGCGGACGTCGTCGTAGGTGGTCATTTGAACGATGCGATCTCAGGTGCATCGGCTGCTCCATCGTCTCCTGCAGTGGTAGCTCCAGGCCTCGATGAAGGTGGGCCAACCACCTCGCCAAATGGGCTTCTCCGGGCAAAAGAAAAGCCTGCCAGATCGGGAAACAAACCCTCCGTCCGCCGCGCGGTGGTTGCGCTTGGAGGAAGACCGATCCGCCAGCAAGGTGGCCAGCAAGGTGGTTGGTCATGGAACGGTCGCCAGCTCGCTACGAAAAGATCGGGGTGATGCTGACCGTACTCCCATCTTGCCCCACCACTTCGGGAGCTGCGGGTAGCGTCGGTGGACTTAACACTGATAACTGGGAAAACAACTTAACGGTTTGAAATCAATGGTTGGCGCGGTTTATGCATATTCGCGTTCTAAGAGTATGCATATTCGCGTTCTAAGAGACGGAGGCGACAGGATGTGACCTGCCCCCGGAAAATTGGACCGCGGCAAGGTGGAAAATTCTAATTTAGCCGTCCTGGCCGGGCGGAGATTTGGGGGATGAAGAAGTCGCGGTTCAGTGAGCAGCAGATCGCCTTTGTGTTGCG
>JAFATF010000558.1 GCA_019244045.1 Acidobacteriota bacterium | reverse complement strand
ACGGAAGCTGGTCATCTTGTCGTAGCGCAGCGAGTTGATCATCTCGTTGGTGAACTTCTCGCTTGACACATAGCAGATCGAGGACTGGGGCTGCCGTCGTTTAATTTCGTGTCCAATGGCTTGCATCAGGTGGGTCTTGCCCATGCCTACGCCGCCGTACAGGAAAAGCGGGTTGTAGGCCTTCGAGGGGCGTTCGGCTACCGCTTGACAGGCGGCGTGGGCAAACTGGTTGCCGTTGCCGATGACAAACGCGTCGAAGGTGTACCGCGGGTTCAATTGCGCAGCGCCGTCCCAGTCAAAGCGCGCCTGTGAAACCGGACCCGCTGCCGAGATCGAGGTCACCGAGGCGGGCTGAGCGGACAAACCACCGTCGTGGCGAATGGGCGTGGCCGCGGGGTCGTCATCCTGCGTGACAAACTGCACGTCCTGGTAGTCCAAGCCGAGATTATCGATGGCTTCCTGAATCAGATCCGCATATTTATCGCCTACGTGCCGGAACTCAGCCGTGGGTACCCGAATGAACAGAGTGTTTCCGTTGGCGTGGCTGTAGCGGGTGGGTTTCAGCCAGGTGTCGTAGGAGTGCCGATTGATTTTCTTTTCCAGGGCGTCGAGAATGCGAACCCAAGGATTGCCAAGACTTGCCGTAGGAACTGACATAAGGTTGATCGCCGATGCAGCGGCTGCCGCTACGCCACTTTTAAATATTGCGAGTCAGAAAAACCGTTTCTGAGAACTGCGGCAGAAAAAATTTAGCTAGGACAGAGGGGCATACTAGCACAAAATTTTGTGTCATGTGGAAAACTTCTCGACAAAATTTAGGCATGAAGATCTATTCAGAACTCGCCCGCGACTCTCTGTCAAGTAGCAGAGTTATAACTGTTGCGCAGCTGGTGCAATTTCGCGTAAGCCGTGATGCGCTCGGCGGGCGCGGAATCGGATTCGGCGCGCGTCATCTTTGCTGGCCTTCGGTGATCGAGTTGCTCGACAGCAATCTTGCGGCGACGGCAACAAGTAAAACGCAGCAAAAAACTTCTGGCCTGCTTTTCTGTCCCTCTCGCCCGCGAGACGAGGTCGACGATCCTTCGGCCGTTGCCGCTACCATCAAGCCTCATTTATACTTTCGTTTCATCGCATTTTGATTGAGGAGCAGGTCGTTTCATGCCCAAGCGTACGTTCCAGCCGAACCGGCGTCGGCGCTCGAAGACCCACGGATTTCGAATCCGTATGAAGAGTAAGAGCGGGCGTGCCGTAATCTCGCGTCGTCGAGCCAAGGGCCGCAAGCGTGTTTCTGTGAAACCGGGTTTCCGCGAGTAGCCGTTGATTTTCCTGCCCAGGTAAAGCAGTTTTGCTCTCTGAATTTTGCATGGAGATCCTGGTGAGCGCCGTCGAAGCCAACCCCCCCGGTGCTGCCGCAGCCAGGCGGTACCGGCGCAGCATGCGGCTTCGCCGCCACGCCGATTTTGTGCGCGTGTACCGGGAGGGAAGGCGTCATTTCGCACGCCACATGACCGTTTACTACCTACCCCGGCCCCAGGCAGGCAGTTCGCGGGTGGGTTACACCGTGAGCCGCTTTTTGGGCGGGGCTGTCGATCGCAACCGTATCAAACGCCGATTGCGGGAAGCGGTTCGCCTGGCGTGGCCGCGCATGGGAGGGGCGGTCGATCTCGTGGTCAACCCGAAGAAGTCACTGCTGAAAGCTCCATTCGAAGACTTGGTGGAGGAAGTTGGGCGCGTGTTCGAAATCATCCGGCAGAGAGAGAAGCAGTGAGGGGTAGCAGATGATGCGACTCCTCGCCCGGGCAGTTACGATTCTCCTGCGCGCTTACCGGTGGGGGCTGTCTCCTTGGCTCCCCCCGGCCTGCCGCTATGTGCCTACCTGCTCCGAGTACGCGCTGGAAGCCGTAGACCACTATGGCCTGCTGCGGGGCGGCGGAATGGCTCTTTGGCGTGTTCTCCGTTGTCATCCCTTGGTCGAGGGCGGATTCGATCCCGTGATTAGAATTCCGGCGACAAGCGGTGTGCCGAGTCGGCTTGGAGGAACAAACCTGTTCAACGGCCAAAGCAATGATGCGCTAGAAGGCGCGGGTAGAAGGCCGTTGAGCGCGGCGGGTCGAGCCCTGGTTCTTCTCGGCAAACGAGCAAGATCCGGCAAGGCCAAAATTGTTTGTCGGAACCGGCTGGTTACCGCGAGCAAGCGAGAAAGCTGAGCGCATACTTTGCCCGAATATCGCAATCCGCAACAGGAACCCGGCATGGAGCGCCGGCTGCTGCTGGTCTTTGCCCTCACGTTTCTGGCCATCATTCTTTTTCAGCCCATCCTGCGGAAGTACGGCTCGCAACCACCACCGGAAGAAAAGAAACCGCAAACAACTCTGGCCAATCCCCCCGTCCATCCGCTTCTGCCCCCGCCGCCGGAGGCGACGACCGGATCTGCCGCGGTTTCGAGGCAAGGATCTTCGGAAGCAGAAACCGTGATCGAAAACGATCTTTACAAGATCACCTTCACCAACCGCGGGGCTCAGGTGAAATCCTGGATTCTAAAAAAATATACCGATGATCAGGACAAGCCGCTCGAACTGGTGAACTTGGCGGCGTCCGCCAAATATGGTCAACCTCTTTCCCTCTTCACCTACGACGAACCGCTGCGTGCCAAGCTGAATTCCGTTCTCTATGAGCCTTCGCTCACGGGCGTCGCCAGGGCGCCTCAGGAGATCAGCTTCGAGTACGCCGACCCGGATCTGGCGGTCAGCAAAAAGTTCCATTTCGAGCATAACTACCTGGTGGTAGTGGAGACCTTGGTCCGCGAAAAAGGCGCGGCGGTGCCCGCCCTTCCCATGTGGCCGGCCGGACTCGGGGATGAGACCAGCCCTTCCAGTTACGCGGCCAGTCTAATCGACTATCAGTACAACGACCGGGTGCAGAGGCTGGCCCTGAAAAAGATCAGCAGCGGTGAAACCATTCGTGGACCGTTCAACTGGGGCGGAGTGACAGATCAGTATTTTGCGGCAATCTTTATGCCCCGCGAGCCCGAGTCCGCGGGCATGGTGACCCTGCGCAATTCTATCGACATCGCCAAAGGTAAGCGGCAGAACCCGGAGGACACGTTCAAGGCGGAAGTTCTCGGGGCCGCCGTAGGCAATCTCCAAGGGCCGACATCCTTACGCCTGTATGTGGGACCTAAGTCGTTGCCCGTACTCGAGACCGTGAATGTCCCCAGTATCCAGAATGATCATCCCGACTTGCGCGCGCTTGTAGATTTCGGCTGGTTCGGTATTCTGGCGCGTCCCTTGTTCGTGTGGCTGAGATGGATGGAAGGCTTCGTGCACAACTGGGGCTGGGCCATCATTCTGCAAACCGTCATCATTACCATGGCGCTGCTGCCCCTGCGCATCTCCTCGATGAAATCGATGCTAAAGATGCAGAAGGTGGCTCCGCAAATCAAGTCCATCCAGGAAAAATACAAAAAATACAGCATGCGCGATCCGCGCAAGCAGGAAATGCAGCAGGAAATTTCGGCACTGTATAAACAGGAAGGCGTCAATCCCGTGGGCGGCTGCCTCCCCATGATCATCCAGATGCCGTTTTTGATCGCCTACTATCGCATGCTGGGCGTCGCCATTGACTTGCGCCACGCGCACTGGCTTTGGATCCACGATTTATCTGCCCCCGACGCATGGAAGCTTTTGCCCATCGGCATTATCATCACCATGTTCCTGACCCAGCGCATGACGCCACAGGCGGGCATGGATCCGGCGCAACAGAAAATGATGAATTTGATGATGCCCATCATGCTGGGCGTCATCAGTTGGAACCTGGCGGCGGGTTTGAACCTTTATTGGTCCGTCAGTCAATTGCTGGGCATCGTGCAGCAGGTGATGATGAATCGAAGTTCGCTCGGACGTGAGATGCGCGAGATGATGGAGAAGCGGGCGAGAAAAGCCAAAAGATAGCTGGCCATCTGGCCATCAATCTGCGCTCCGGAGCAGCCCGCGATTCCCCGTTTTGTGCCCAAAGGTAATAGCGCCGCCCAAGCTGAAACCATCTATGGCTATTGCTGACAAAATCGCCGCCGCCAAGCGAATCAACGAACTGCTGCGCGGGATCATTGCCAATGCCGGACTGCGGCTCAAGTACCGCATTTCAGTGGATCCGCCTCTCGCCGAAGATCGGGATTGGGAGAAGCCGGACATCCTGGTGGAATTCTCAGGTCCCGACAGCGGCTTGCTCCTCGAGCGCGGCGCGGAACTGCTGCGCTCGATCGAGCTGCTTGCGATTGAGATGTTGCGCCTGCCCGGCAACGAGCACGAGAAGATCTCCTTCGACTGTATGAATCACCGCGCTATGCGCCTGGAAGAATTGCGCATTGCTGCCAATGTTGCCGCCGAACGAGTTCGCAAAACCGGCACCCCCTATCGTTTTGCGCCGATGTCCTCGCGCGAACGGCGCATCGTCCACCTTGCCTTGCGCGAGTTTGAAGATCTCTACACCCAAAGCGAAGGCCAGGGCGGACG
>JAFATF010000512.1 GCA_019244045.1 Acidobacteriota bacterium | reverse complement strand
GATGTCCTTCGGGACCTTCCAATGATCGGCATCGACCCGCTCGACAAGGCCTGCCCGCCGTAGTGCTTCCAGGCGGCGGACATGGGAACGCACGAATGCTTCGGGGTCCTTGCCCTGCCGCTCAAAGCTGTCGCGGATACGCTCCAGGTGTCGGCTCGGCCGGTAGATGTCGTTGCGCTCCTCGACATTGCTGGCGATGTTGCGGTCGGCAGGTCTTGGACCGGAGACGACAGGCACGGCTTCGACGATCATGTCCCGCGCGACCTCCTCGATACGGCTCGGATCCTTGAACTCCATGTGGTTGACCCGGCCATCGATGCTGTCGACGATCAGGTAGACGCGATCGCCCATCTCGTCCTCGGCCAGGCCTTTGGCCAGGACCCGGCCGACGATCTTCTGGCCTAAGCCTTCGCCGTGAAGGGCGAATTGGCCGACACCACGCTCCTCGGCGAGACCATTCTTGGTGAGCGCCCGATGGATCGAGTTGATGGCCTCATTGCGGTCGTCCAGGTCCTTCAGCACCTGCTCCGCACGGTCGGAAAGGGACCATCGTCCGGGCTCAAGCTCGGTTGCTATGCCATACCGCTCCAGGTGCCTGAGCCGTCCGATCATGAGGTTGCGGTTTTCGCGGACAAGGAAGGTCGCGCCCTCCCCGGGGCGCAGGTCGATCACACCCTGCTCCTGCTGTTCGTTCTGGAGCATCTTGTCGAGCCGGGTCACGCGCTCGGCCTCGACCTCGTTCTGCAGCTTGGCCTGGAGTTCGATTTCGCTTTGGTGGCCCAGTTCCCGAGTCACCAGTTCGCTCGCCCGGTGGCGGTTTCCGTGGGCGATGTAGTCGCCGGCGATGTTGAGGATGCGGCCGTCATCGAGGACGCCGCGAACGATGACGTGGATGTGGGGATGGCCCGTGTTGTGATGGTCGACCGCGATCCAGTCGAGGCGGGTGGCCAGGTCCAATTCCATCTGGCGCATGAGGTCGCGGGTGAAGCCGCGAAGGTCAGCCATTTCGGTGGCATCCTCGGGCGCGACGATGAACCGAAACTGATGACGATCTCCCCGCCCTCGCTCCACAAACGCCTTGCCGTCGGCCTCGTTCTCGAACGCCGAATAGACCTTGCCCCGCTCACCGTCACGCGTAACACCATCCCGTTCAAGGTAACGCACATGGGCGTCCACGGCCCGGCTCATTGTAACGCGCGTCTTCCGGCCCCGCGCGCCCCGCCCTTGCGGATTGAGCCTGATAACCCTGGCTTTGACCACCACCCGCCGCGCCCGGAAGCGGCCGGCGGAATCTCTTTGCCACCCACCGTCCCCGCCCTGCCGGACAAACGAGGCAACGACCTTCGCACCCCGGCCGCGTGCATTGAACCGGCCCGTCGTTCCTCCTTCCCGGCCGCCGCCCGATCGCGCTCCCGAGCCGATCCGTCGAGGATCGCCGCCGGCTTTGCGGACTGCGATCTGGACCTGTTTCAAAAACGCCTGGCTGCGCGGATTGATCCGCGTGCCACCGCTGCGAGACCGACCAGGTCTGACCCGAAACTTCTCACTGTCATCGCGTGCCATGACGCGACGATTGACATCGGAAAGAGTCGACACAAGAACTGCCGAGCACCGATAGCATCAAAGCGCATCAAAGCGCACGATAGCGAACTAACAGCGGGGCTTCTCCTCGATGCACATTGCGGGCGCCGTCTCTCACAAGATTGAAATTCATCGGGAAAATGCGAAGGGCGGCACCTGTACACATTGCGCTGGGCCATTTTGACGCCGCGAAAACTTGCAAAATCCAATGTGCAGACAAACCCTTGCGACCGAAGGGAGCCAGCGAACGACAGTTCGCTTTATCTCGCCGTCACTCCCAGGCCTCAACAGTCTGCATCAACGATCAAAAATGAACGGAAGAAACATCCCAAACAGGAAGGCAGACGTTATGTTCAAGCGAATGCCGATTGCATGCTAGCGGCAGTATGCGTCGCGATCAAAGCAAGAAGAATGACGCACTAGACCTTGCACGACCGCCGCAATCGTCGATCATACAATTTGCTGTCGTAGCACTACGGCCGCCGCGCATGATGGTGACGGCCCTTGCCCACTCCTCACGTCAAGTTCCTGCATGCAACCGACGCGCTCGAAGCAAACCGCACGCAAATCGCGGGTCTCGCAAGGACGCGCGGACTGTCGCCAAATCGTGCCGCCCACGTGCTCGTATGGCTTGCACCTGCGCCGCACGAGCAACACGATAGGCTACGAGCGCTCTTGAGGCTCAATCACTAATGAAGCCTGCGTTCTGCTGACAGTCGGCTACAGGATTGCGACGCCGTGCTGGCGCTGGTCCGGTGCTTGGATCAGAGGTCGAGGTCTTGAGTCCTGAGTCAGCCCAAGCCCGCAGATCCACAATTGCGTACACTACGCGACCGCCAATCTTTCGATAGAGAGGGCCTGTGCCATAAGTTCGATGCTTTTCGAGCGTCCGTGCTGACAGGCGAGGAAGCGAGCTGCTTCTTTGGTGCACAGGTAGCGTGGTGGGGCAACGTAGGTTGAGTTCAGCATGACAGTTCCTCCTTGTGAGATGCCGCAACGTCGCGGCGACCTCACAATCGCCCAATGGTTTCATGCTCCAGCGCACCCAGTGCCTCGCCCGACACACTTGTCCCCCGCGGAAAACTCTCCCGATTTCGACATCCATAACTGCGTTTTCGAACAAATCTCCGCGGCGATAGGCTACTTCGATCTTGCTGTTGATCATGTAGTCAAGCGCCGTGGGTATGCGCCATCTCGTGCGGCTGCCGGACGGCATGACGGCGGTCGAACTGGGGATAGGAGGTGAACCGGGAGCTCGCCGGGAAGGAAAGGCGTCATATGATGTGTAACACAACCGTTCCCACGTGGGCAGTAGCCGAACCTATTTCCTGCCAATATCTTTGGGACCATCGCGTGAAGCCCCTGTTGCACAGAAAGGTGTGGGGGCGCTCTAATCGCGTGTCGATCTTGTGCGGGGGGAGCTTGGCCAGATGAAAACTTCCAGCGCGGCGGTGGTGACGGCATTGTTAGGCGTACTGAGCGTGAACGGCGCGCACGCCGAGGATGATGCCGCACAAGAAGGCGCGCGTCGCGCTATCCTACATTGATTGCGACGGCGATTTTACAATAAGGAATGGGCGTCCAGGTCTCACTCTCGGCGCGCGCTTCGTCGCTGACACCGTCTTGGGCGCAATCTATGTCGGGACCGTTCACGTGTGGGGTGGAGAGGACAAGCGCTACAAACTGCTATTAAGCGACGACCTTATCGAGCGCGACAATGGAAGCGACAAGCGGCGGAGCGATCCACGCTAAATGTCATCCCGCTCCTTAACCACCTTCGGCGTGACAAAACGTATTTCGAAACCCGCGCAGGCGAGCTTCTGGGCGCCGTGATCTGCCGAGATATGCGTGCTAGTGAGAGTCACAGGCTGAGGACTTTCGAAATCTCTTCGACGTTCACCGGAGGCCAGCCTGAAATTTCCATCCCGAGATGCAGACCCATCCACGCCAACACCTCCTTGAGTGCCTTCCGACCAAAGTTCGGCGTGCGGAGCATTTCGGCCTCGGTCTTTTGCACGAGGTCGCCGATGTAGATTATCTTGTCGTTCTTTAGGCAGTTCGCAGAACGGACCGACAATTCGAGTTCATCGACCTTCTTGAAAAATACGGTCTGAAAATGCTTGGAGAGTTCTTCGAGGCACTCCGGCAGCCAACCTGAAATTTCCACCCCGAGATGCAGACCCATCTGCGCCAGCACCTCTTTGATCTCGTTGAGTGACTTCCGACCAAAGTTTGGCGTGCGAAGCATTTCGGCCTCGGTCTTTTGCACAAGGTCGCCGACGTATGTTATGTTGTCGTTCTCTAGGCAGTTCGCAGAACGAACCGACAATTCAAGTTCGGCGACTTTCATCAGAAAAATATTATTGAAGGGCACTTTTTCGAGGGGCGGCGGCGGCGCGTCTTCGCTTGCGACATCGTTTTGTAAAACTGGGCCAGTTCTGTATCGTCCGAACTCATAGTAGCGACAATGGTTTGATTTCCATTCGTTCGACTTCTTATCGTCGCCGATTGCATTAGTGAGCGCCTCTAATGCGGCGCTAAAAGAGCATTTCAAAATCTCAGCGGCCCTTCTGCCATCGCCCGTCCTTCTCATAGCCCCTCATGGTCTTGTACTGTTGCAGTCGCGATCGCGCCTCGTGTTCAATCCTTCCTGCGCCCTCATCTACCCAAACGTAATAGAGGAGTTCCCAATCGCGGAGACTGCCGTATTTCTTGTTTTGAAGATATCGCGGATAGCCTCCCATATTTTTCGCCGTCCCGATCTTGATGACTCGCCCGGACAACGAACCGGCAATGTAGACGTTACCAGCGTCGTAGTGTCTATCCCGATACACATCATTGAGGGACATGAAGAGCGTTTTCCCCTAGCCTCGAACGCGGTTGTGCAATTTCTAATTCAGATTTACAGACCACACTTGAATTGGATTACGGCCACTGTCTTGCGGCACCGGGTCGAGCCGCGATTGATGTTCGTTCTTCGGATACCTCGGAGATAAAAAGAAAACGTATCGATGGACCTCGTTGCGCTTCGACAGCTTGTCGAGGTCACGTCTTAGCTTTCGGTTGTTATCCGGCGTGACCGCTGCGAAGACCTCGGCCCCTACCACTCCTCGCCTCCCGCTCATGATATCCAGGTCGAGCGCCGCATGCGCGCCCGGCGCAAGTTCAAATCCGCCAGCGTCCTCATGCATCGATAAAAGCAAGCGCGCCGCAGCGAGAGCTGCGATATAACTCCATGTCTGGTTTATCTGCTCGACCAGATTGATCTCGCGCTCGTCAATCGGATGGAAACCGACGGACCCGAATTTCATGAGACGAAACAATTCTAATGAATCGATGTCCAGCGCGGCTATCCGCTCTTGTGCTCGGCGCGTCGAAGCTATGATCCGAGCTCGGTATCGATCAATGTCCGCCGGTGTCTTGACAGACATTTGACCCGGCAGTTCGGTAATCATGCTGTTTTTGCCCATGGGGCTGATGCCTACTACTGTTGCATTTGACGGTGCAACGCCGTGGGGTCCGGGCCATGTTGACGCTGCGCCTGTAGCTCCGCTGGATAGAGCCTCTTTAAGGGGAAGGTTTGGGGTGCGATCCCCCGGATGTGGAAGGGCGCTCTCCTCGATAGGGTTGAGCGCCCTTTTGCCGCTCACTTGACCACCGCGAGGGTCGGCTTCTTGCGGGCGACCCGCTGGGCTTCCTGCTGTTGGCGCTGCGCCATTGCGTCGATCTTCTCCTGCGCAAAAGGCGTGACGGCCTTGATCAAGCCATCGAACGAATAGAGATTGGTGTTGTTGCTCTGCCCCGTACGTCGCCGCTGGTGACGAGTGATGAATCCATCATCTTCCATTTTCTTGAGATGCTTCTGGATGGTGCGCGGCTTAACTCCAACAGCCTTGGCGATCGTGGCAACTGACGGGCGCGGGAGATTGGCCCGCTTCCACCAGTAGATCGTGAGATGGGCGATGATGTTCATGTCGATCGCGTCCAGGCCAAGGGCATGTTGCTTTTCCAAGATCACGCTCGGAATCGCCGTCCAGCCCGCTGCCATCAACGTCTTCGACCACTTCTCCTCATTCGCCTTTTGAACTTCTTTCTCTGCGGTGGCAGTGCTATCCTGCGGCATCGAATTGGCTCCTAATGAAAATGTTCGACCCGCTAGTAATCGGCGCAAAATTGCTCGCTAACAATGCAGGCGGGCAGGTTGAGGGGCGTACGTAGGTTCGCCCCGGGCGAACTTCAAGACGCCCTCGGGCGAACTCTCGTTCGCTCAGTGGATGTCCGGTGGTGCAGGCAAAGGTAGACGTACGGTCAAGTACACCAGGGATTAGACCCAGGCTGTTAGCACGAAGATACACAGTAGGTGGGCGTCCCAGCGTTCGCCCCTAGGAGCCCTCCTTCCTCCTTCCACCGACGTATGAACCAGACCAAATAGTCCTCATCGCAACCGCTGCTCGATTCCCGGTGCGTTGCTGGAAATTTGGCCGTGGTTCTATTCACAGGCCTGTCGTCTCTAACTTGGAGGGCATCATGTTTGGTGAGCACGATGTGCTGGGCCTGAAGCTCCTGGGCTTGCTCGAGGGTCAGGCGCAAGGCCCGCTGGCACTGACAATCCTGTTTATTATTGTGATGACGTTTTTGCTGCGGCGAAAGCTCTAGAACCGCGCAAGTTTTTTCACATCTCCGGCTGCGGCACTGGGTGGGACCCATAGACCTCGGCGACGGGCTCGTAGTCTGGCTGGCACTGATGCGGCACGCAGGAGCCGAACCTTTCCTCAATCTAAGCCGCAAGGCATTCGTTGCGAGCAAATGGCGGTCTCGGTCGGCCCCTACCGCCAATAGGTGATTTTCGTTGCCCTTGTACAGACGATTTTCGTCTGTTAGATTGATGACGTATATCATCAATGGAGTCGTCCATGAAAAAGTCCATCATCGTGCCGGCGCAGATTCGGGCCGCGCGGGCCATGCTGGAATGGTCGCAGGAAGAGCTGGCCGAGAACTCTGGCGTCAGCCTGAGCACTGTGCGGGATGTCGAAAGCCAGC
>JAFATF010000052.1 GCA_019244045.1 Acidobacteriota bacterium | reverse complement strand
CTGTCCGCGCTGTGATTCCTCGAATATCGCTTTTGAATCCATCGATCGCAAACTTAGCTACGGCCTGATGCTGCTAGGGCTGCCAATCCCGGTACGCAAGAACAACTGGCGGTGCAGCAACTGTGGTGCCGAATGGGTGGATGAATGAAAAAGATCCGAAATAATCCCAGGGCCGTGCTGGTAGGATCTCCCTGGCCGCTGCTCGCGTGACTATTACTCCCCTCTGGTATGCCTTGACTGGTCCTAATCACGGCATTTCGCTCAAAAGCTGCTAAATCGGGGCAGAGGTGCGTCGCTGCGAGCTGCGTCTGGGTTACATTTTCTGTACGCTAGCGTTTTTCGACGTTCCGGTTGGCAACAGATGCGGAGAAGGATGGTACTGGCCGCCGTTATTATGTGCCTCATCGACATCATACCGCACCATAGAAGCGGGGCTCATGATATCGTCCTTCATGCTCGCTGTGCTGATCTCTAGAAGGTGAACTTGGCCGCCAGCTGAATCCCGCGCGGCCCACCGCTACCCAAGAACGGATTCCCAATCCCCACATCCCCCGTCGCGGTCAGGGCATAGCTCCCAATACCGCGTCCGGTAGAGTCGATACCATTCACCCCCGGATCGGCAATAAAGCTGGGGAGCTCCGGATTGGCGAAGTTCGGATGATTGAGAACGTTGAAAAAGTCGGCGCGTATCTGCAGCTTCACCCTTTCCGTGAGCGCCGTATCCTTGAAGATACCCAGGTTCAACTCCTTAAAGCTGGGTCCAAACAGTACGTTGCGGCGCAGGTCGCCGAAGTGGCGACTGCCAGCGAGGCAATTGCTGTCGCCGGATGAGGTGATTGCAGTCGTGTTTCCGAATGTGCAGGGAACCTGGAAGGAGGTGAGATTAATGAAGTGGTAAGGAAGACTTCCGTATTGAATGGGGCCGACCACATCTGGGCGATCAAAGCCCTCGCCTGAGCCAGAGTAATCCCCCTCAAAGTTGTAGTTGAAACTAAACGGCTGGCCGTCCTGCAGGCTTGCCGTACCGTCAATACCCCATCCGCTCTTGAAGCGGCGGAAAGTTCCACTCGCCTGAGGAAATCGATAGGTGAAATTCCAGCTGAACCGCCGGCGGATATCAAAGTTGGAATTACCGCGCTCGGACTGTGGTGCCAGACTATTATTGGGTTGCGCGGCGTTCGGAATGAAGTCCTCGAGATCGCTGGCGTTGTCGATCGAATGCGACCAGACGAAGTTTGCCTGCGTGGACAATCCATGCCAGCCGCTTACGCGCAAGCTGGTTTGCAGCGCGTGATAGATCGAACTAGCCGTGGCCTCTTCCTGGTTTACGTAGAACAAGTTGGGAAATGCTGTGCGGGGCACATTGAAATTGGTCCCGTTCGGACCGTCGAAACCAGCGATCGGGCAATTCGGAAGTATTTGTCCGGCACACTGCGCACCCGAAGTATCGTAGGCGGTGATCTGGGCTTGGCTGGGCTGATTGATGTCGCGGAAGCGGAAGAGTTTGGTGCCCTTCGTCCCTACGTAGCCGAGTTCGAGCACAGCCCGGCTGCCCAGCTGCTGTTGAACGTTGAGATTGAAGTTCTGCACGTACGGGGTCCGGATATGGGGATCAACGCCGAAGAAATCTCCCAGTGGACTGGGGCTCGAGAATACCGAACCGGAACCCAGCGCTGCACCGGAAAGACTGGCAAACGAGATCGCGGCCGGCCCTACCCCGGCGTACGGCGGTCCCGGACAGAAAGCGCAATTGTAGGGGGCGTGTCCCAGAAAAATGTCCTGCGAAAAAGCATCATAAAATATGCCCCAGCCACCGCGCACAACGGTTTTGCCTTTGCCTGTCATGTCATAGGCGAAGCCAAAGCGCGGCGCGATGTTGTTGTAATCCGGATTGTACAATTCGCTTGCACCTCCCGGGCTGCCCACCTGGACTTCCGTGCCCCCGTTCGCGGGTGTCAGCTGGTAAAACAGATTATTTTTTTCGTGGACCACGCCAAAATAATCCCAGCGCAAGCCGTAATTGAATGTGAGGCGTGGCGTCCAACGAAAGCTGTCCTGGAGATAAAAACCGTGGTTGTTTTCCGCCGTGTGGCGGAGCGTGTTGCCCAAAGCAATCTTTCCGGACTTGGGGACGCCTGCCAGGAACGTACTCAAGTCGGAAAAACTGAGTTTTCCGCGAAAGTTATTATCCTGAATGAGCTGAATGGTGGTCCGCCGAAACTCGTAACCGAACTTGAGGTCGTGTCGCCCCGCCTTCCAGGAGTAGTTGTCAATGAAATGCCAGTTGGCATCGACGCGCGAGCGGGGAATTGAAGATGTCGCGCCAATTACGGCAAAGTTCCCCACCGAAATCTTGGGCAGGCCGAAGTCAAAGGGATTGGTCACCCCCGTGGCGAGTCCGATAGAGTTGGGATCGAAGGCGTGATCCTGCGGGAAGAATTGCTCAGCGAATCGGTTCCAGCCCAAACGGGCTTCATTCACTTGACTGGAATTCACAATCTTTACATAGGAGAGGGACACCAGTTGGACACGGGTTGGGGTTACGGTGTTAAAGCCCGGCAAGATTCCGGCCGCCAATTGTGCAAACGGAAAACTCTGATCGCTATCCCCGAAGTAGTAGCGGCCGGTGAGCAAATTTGTGGCGTTGAAATTGTGATCAATTTTGGCGATTAAGCTGTCCACCCGGTTGCTGAATCGGGTGGAGGTCGCCAGATTATTCGTGGTGACCGAAGTGATGGGATTCGTGCAACCGCTCGCGTCGCTGTAAGCCCCGGCGATGTTGGGACTCGGCCAGGGATGGCGAGCCAGAATAGCCGCCGACACGGCATTGGTCGGTCCGCCCAAGCGCGCGATTTCCGCCGAATCAGGCACACAACTCAACCCGCCCTGTGCTCCTGTCTCGCGCTGGCCTTCATAATCGAGAAAGAAAAAGGTTTTGTCCTTCACAATCGGGCCACCCAGTGATCCGCCAAACTGATTGTTAAGAAAGGAATTCTTAGGCGTGCCCGCAAAATTGAAGAAATTGCGCGCGCCCAGTTGGCCGCTACGCCAGAATTCCAGCAATGAGCCATGGAGCTGGTTGGTGCCACTTTTGGTCACGATATTGACGACCGCGCCGCTATTACGGCCGTATTCGGGTGCATAGTTGGATAGCACGCGCAATTCGGCAACCGCATCAATGGGAAGGAGGGTCGCTGGATCTCCGAATACCCCGGCTTCATTAATCGCGGGATCGTTGCGATAGCCGTCATTCATGTCCGTGCCATCCAGCAAATAATTGTTGGAGCGTCCCCGCGAGCCGTTCATGGAGAATTCGCCAAAAGAGCCGGGCGAATCGGAGATTTGATCGGGCGAGCCAGCAACTCCCGGATTCAAATAAATGAGTTTCGTGTAATCACGGCCGTTGATGGGCAGGTCCTCGATCGTCTGGCTGGTCAGGGTCCCGCCAATCTCGGAGGAGGTAGTTTCAACCTGAGGCAGCAGTTCGCCCGAGACTTCTACCCTCTCGGAAACCTGCCCCGGCCGGAGTTGCGCATCAACTCGTCTCTCGGAGGCGACATTCACGTCTACGCTGCGCGCAAGGAAAGTCTCAAAACCGGACTGTGTGATGGTGACTTCATAGTTCCCGATGGGCAATTCCGGGATGGAGTAGCTGCCGTCGGCACTCGTTTGGCCGCTGCGCTCCAGTCCGGTAGCGAGGCTGCGCGCCTTCACGGTTGCGCCGGCAACAAAGGCTCCCGTAGTGTCGGTTACCGTGCCCAGAATCGTGCCGCGAAAAGTCTGCGCCACGAGAGTCCCTGGCAGCAAAATAAAAAGCGTAAGTATCCATCCAGCTCTCATATGTTCTCTCCTGCGTTTACCAGCAAGCAACAGCCCGAGCCGAGGAGCGGGGTTCAACAAGCAAAGTGTTTGTGTTCTGAGTTTCGCAAATCAGGTCGGGTATAAAGTCGCGCGCTTGCGGACGGTGAAAAGTATTAGCCAACAGCCGCCACCTATGCTGCGCGCGCATATTTAGATCATCGGGTTCAGCAAGCAAAAAGATCCCCACGCAGCGGCCGCGCCTCAGCCATCCGAGGAAGTTAATGTTAAACCGGCGATCCGCGGCCCCCGGAAACCCTGCCCACGGTACCCCCAGGTAAAGAGAAGCAAGCAAGGGCAAGGTGAACCAAGGCACGGAAGGGAGCGCATTGCTGGTTTCGTAGATTTGCGCCGCCAAAGGAACTTAAAAACTGAAGGCCACGCCGCCCCGCAAGGCACGTGCCGATTGCACCAGGTACAAGGTACGTCCGTCCTCGCCGAGGACGGGAATGTAGCCTTGCGCCAGCAGGTTGCGAATTTCTACCAGCACTTCCAGATGCGCCGGCAAAAATCCGATATTCGGAATTCGCTGGCGTATGAAGAAGTTTAAATAGGGATCGGTCTGGCCGGGGGAGTTATCAAACAGGTCGACCGGAGTCAGCGCAGGTGCGCTCGTCCAGCGATACGAGGCGCTCCAGCGCGTACCCGCCCGAGGGATTTTGCCGCTCAGCTTTCCTCCCAGGGCATGGCGTTGGGCCATGCGCAGCGACATCTTGGCAACGTCCAACTCCTCACCGGGTCGGTCGAGGTCGAGCGCGCCACCGTGGCTGTAATCAAGGCTGGCGGTTAGATCCGCGTCCAGTTTGCGCTCGAATACGGCACGCAATCCATGCGTCTTTAATTCTTGTCCGCCATAGGTGAAGGTGCCGGAGTAGATATCGGGGAGAATATCGCCCTCGGCTGAGGAGAGTTCTCCCACGCCGAGCAGCGCAGGATTGGCAATGCGATCGGAGAATGCGGCAACCTGTAGCTGGTTCGCGCCTATACGCCGAGAAAGGGAGATTTCATGGTGATGCGCGCTTTCGACCGCCGTGGTGAAACCATTCAGAGTTAATCTGGGATTGGTCTCGCTGAGATCGGCGGGCGAGGAATCAAATCCTTGCGATAAGCGGCTGCTCGGACGTGTGGTGCGGTAGTCGTACTCGAGAACGGTGCTCGCAGAAAGATGCAGATCAGCCGACCCAAACGGGCGAAACGCGTTCTCGCGCCCCATAAATTGTATGGCTTGCAACTCACTGCCAAAGTTCAAATCGAGGAGATCGCCCAGCGTGATACCATCGGAGGCGGACAGAGCCAGCGCCTGCAGGGTGCGCAAATTCGGATCCGGTGTCGAAAAGCGGCGTACGGTGAGAGCAACTTCCGGATGCGATCCATTCGCCATCTCGTGGGAATAGGAAGCTCGCACGACCGTGCTGGGATTACCACTGCCGTACCCAACATTCCCATTTAAGGCCAAGGTGCCTGAGGAGAACAAGGAATGTTCGAGCGAGAACGCCGTACTCATGTCGGGCGTGTCGCCGTAGCCGGTTGAGCCCCGACCTGCCACGAACGACAAGGACCCCTTGAGCGGGCTCTCATTCGCATTTCTTTCCCCTTTGGCTGCGAGCGAAGGATTTTGCTCAAGCACGCGCAGCAGGGGACGATTCGCCACCGAACGCAAAGTCCATTTCCAATCCTCGTCCTGAACTGAACTGCGATTAGGTGCCAATTGAAAAGCTTCGAACAAGGTGGTGAGCGTAATATTTTCAACCAGCGCCGCGCCCGCGCGCAGCGAAACCCGCTGTCGCAAGCCGGGAAGAAAACTAGGGGCAGAGACGCGGATGTCGTACAGCCCGGGAAGCAAATCGTTGGCGCGATAAAAACCCTTCTCGTCGGTGAAAACCTTGATCGATTCGGAAGCGGCGCCCAGCATTTCGACAATGGCACCCATCTGGGGCACTCCCGCCGAGTTCTTCACGTAGCCCGAGATGGAGCCCGGCTTTCCCGTCGCGCCCGCCGGAAGCACCAGGCCTAACGTCAGCACAAGACAACCGAGCTTTTGCACCATGCTCCACCGCCTGGAAGAGACAAACAGACAAGGCTTATTCGACTGCAAAAGTGGTCGAAGGATCCACCGTCTGCTTGGAAATTTTGTCATTTACCCTGATCTGGAGCCGGTAGAGACCGGGCTGCAGGTCAGCCGCGGACAATGTCTTCTTTAAGGTCAGCTGATCGCCAACGTTGCCCATCTGATCGGTGGATTCAACGGCGTGAATGACGGGCTTATTGGTCGCCGTATTCACGACGTTGTACTCCACTGTGGCGGAAGGTTTGTGCGTCTTTTGATCGACCCCCAGATTGTAAACCTGCATCCACAGATTCAGCTTCTGATCGCGCTTGAAACTGGCAGGCTTCCCGTCGGCAGCAGGAACACGCGGCCGCACAA
Organism: Acidobacteriota bacterium; assembly: GCA_019244045.1. GTDB lineage: Bacteria > Acidobacteriota > Terriglobia > Terriglobales > Acidobacteriaceae > Gp1-AA122. The sequence goes on along the minus strand of JAFATF010000052.1, from coordinate 82,723 downwards.
ACGTGTCACCCAACACGAAATTCCCGGTTCCCACGGTACGGGAGGGTACGACATGCATGAGGTCGGCCAGGACCAAAGATGAGGTTTGCAGCTGGTCGTCGTTGTATTCGGGGACCTGAAGGCCTTTACGCCAGGTACCTACGCGATCACCGTTCACGTCTTTGGCCACAATCTCCAGAATGTACCGTCCGGGGCGCAGAGGCACTGCCTTCCAATAAACGGAAGCATTCTCGGTCTCCTTTGGCAATAGCTCGGGAGGCACATCCCTTTGAACCGTATCTTCGAAAGTCTGAGCAACACGGCCGGAGATGGTTGTCAGCCGCCCGAAGATATTGACCGTGCCGCGCTCGACTCCGTCCTTGTTGACAAAGGTGATGTCCTTGTTTTTCAGCTGGATCGTAATGGGTACAAGTACCGTATCGCTGGTGACTTTGACGAAATCTGTCAAAACATCGAAGGGCATCAGATTAACGCTAATCTTATGCGTGACCACCTCTTCGAGGTCTTTAAATTTAACCTCGGGTGGCCGGTTCAGCTTGGCAAACTGCTCCAGCCGATCAAATTCCTTCGCCGACTCGCTCGAGGCCATGGGACCGGTACCAAGCCTTTCAAGGCCGCCATTAGTAAAGCGGCTGGCCTTGTTCCCCATTCCCATTTGCTCATACAGCGTCAGCCCGGCATTGGGGGTGTAAAGCAGCGCGTCCTTCTCGGAGCGATCCATGGTCATGTGGTAATCGCCGCACATGCAGGTGTCCACGAATTCGATAATCACTTCCTGCCCTACGCCTTCCAGGTAACGATAGCGCCAGTCCTCGAAAGGATAGGTTGAAGTCGTTCCGCCACCTTCTTCCATGGGCCGGTCATAGGTCCCACCGGAAGGGTGGGATTCGATTTCATCGGCAGCACCGTACATGATGTAGATGCGGCCGCGATCGGTCTTCCATCCGGGTATGCCGGCGGCAAAATGCTCATTGGCGTAGGCGATGCGGCGGTAGTGTTCTTCTTTGAATTCGTTCTCTGGTGTATCAGGAGTGGGATCGCGGCGCGCCCAAAATGCCTCGATAAACTGGTCTCGTTCCTCATCATTGGAGAGCTGCATGAAGGCGGAGCGCTCTTCATCGGTAATGATCCAACGCACGTCCTCATCCAACCATTTCTTGTAGGTCTTGCCCAACTCCTGCTTCAAGGACTTGGCGTTAGCCCTTTTCTGCTTCTCCGTCAGTGGCCGCTTCAGGGGATCTTGCTCAGGAGCTTGCTTTTTCTGGGTTGCTGTGTCCTTGTTGTAAAGCGAACTGCCCTGATCGTCGGCATCATTAGACTTTTCCGAATTTTGGCCACGAGCAGAGAAGCCGATCAGGAAAAATGAGAGAATCAGAAAGGCAAGAGCGAAACGACGAACCGATGCAGCCCAGAACATGGGAGAGGCACTCCTCGACAGCTTGTACGTTCCTTAATTGTATGTCGTTGGATGCGCCAAGGCAACATTTAGATACCCGCTTCGACGCGCCCACTGTGACCCTAAGTCCCGCCAATGGAAGTTCTTACCATTCTGCGTGGCCAGCCCGGATACCCTCGTTGCGATCACAAAGCGGCTGAGGCGCACGTTATAATGTTCCTTCTGCTCCCATACCTGCAGGTCAGTTTTCGGTTGTTAGGGCACGGCGCTGGTCGGAAAGGGGAACTTCTACGGTTCTCACACCGTATCAGACGACGTGCATCGCTTAGCGGTCGATTCAGAAGCTCATCCGAGTGACTGCCATAGAGCGCCACTGCCTAAATGCAACCGTTGGGCGCACGTAAGCTGGCTCGAGTTCTGGTCGGCGCTTGAGACTCTCTCGGGTCGAGTTGCGGCAAGGATCTCCCGATGGGTTCGGGAACGGGGCAGGGGCGGAGCGAGGTAAGCCCCAGCGCTCTGCTTCTGGGCGCAAGATAAGTTTCGCCGCGGGGATGCATGAAGCGTTGGAAAAAGATCACGATCGGCCTAGTGGCTGGTTTCCTTATCGTGGGCGCTGTCCTGGGCATAATCGCCTATAGCGGTCGGAACGTGGTAGCGGTTGAGACCACCCGCTGTCTACGGCAAGATCTGGCCGCGGTCGTAACCGCCTCTGGCGAGATCAAACCCAAGATGTACGTGAATATCGGCGCCAATGCTTTCGGCAAGATCACGCACCTATATGTCAAAGAAGGTGAACGCGTGCGCAAAGGACAACTGCTGGCGCAAATCGAGAATGTACAGCCATCTGCCGATGTGGCCGCCACCGCGGCCGGCCTGGAAGCGGCCCGTACCGACGCTCGGGCTGCGCAGGCGGGATATAAGACTGCCCTTGCTGATCTCGATCGGGTTAAGGCTGACTACGAGCGAACCAGGCTTGATTGGCAGCGCGCTCAGGCGCTCTATCAGGAAGAGCTGATCGCCAAGTCCGAATACGACACCCGCCAAAACGCCTGGCTTGCGGCCGATGCCGGTTTAGCCGAATCGCACGCGCGCGTGGCGCAGGCCAAGGCGCAAGTTGATTCAGCAGAACGTCGAGTGGCGCAGACTCGGGCCACCCTAACCCACGCTGCCGATGTGCTGAAAAAGACTACTTACGCCGCTCCCTTTGACGGCATCGTGACCAACCTGCCGGTTCGAGAAGGCGAAACGGTCGTCATCGGCATCCAGAATTCTCCGGGCAGCACTCTGCTGACCATTGCCGACATGTCGGTCATTACCTCCGAAGTCAAAGTCGATGAAACCGACATCGTCAACGTGAAACTGGGGCAAGCAGCTGAGGTGACGATCGATGCTATCCCCAAGAAGGTCTTTAAGGGCGTGGTAACTGAGATTGGCGACAACGCCATTGTTCGCTCGACCGGGCTGGCGACGTCGCAAGAAACCTCTTCCAGCCAAGAAGCCAAGGATTTTAAGGTGGTCATAACGCTTGAAGCTCCGCCCGAAAACCTGCGTCCGGGTTTATCCTCGACTGGCAAGATCACGACCGCAACACGTTCTAAGGTAGTGACCATTCCCATTCAGGCTCTGACGATGCGTCGTCGCTCTGATCTAGAAAGCTTGGCCGGCGGAGGTGGCGCCGTTGAGGCCGCCGCTCCTCAACTGCCCGCATCCAAGGACAATGAGCAAGAACTTCAAGGCGTGTTCGTCATTCGAAAAGGCAAAGCCGATTTTGTTCCCGTAGATACGGGTATTTCTGGCACAACTGATATCGAAGTCGTGAAAGGCATTGATGAAGGTGACGAAATCGTCGTGGGCAGTTATAAGGTTTTGCGTACCATGAAACCGGGCTCCAAGGTAAGAATAGACAATCCGGAGGCCAAGCAAGAACAAAGCTAGTTGTGTTTTCCGAACACGGTCAGCCACGCGTTCACACACACGCTAACCACTAACATTTATACCGAACGCCCGTCTAACGTTTGGTCCGGGTTTGGCCAACGGTCGACCAGCACTCGAGGAGCGGCTCGTGCCCGCAGATGATAAGGAGAAGAGAATGGCCACCGCAGAAGTAATTAATTTGGCGCCCCCTGAAGTCTTGGCGCCTGCCCAATCGTGCATGATCTGCACCGAAGATCTATGGAAGACCTACGACATGGGTTCGGAACAGCAGGTGCATGCTCTTCGCGGTGTCAATCTGCGTATCGAGCGTAACGAATACGTCGCCATCATGGGCCCATCTGGCTCGGGCAAGTCAACCCTGATGAACCTGATCGGCTGCCTCGACACACCCAGCCAGGGCCGCTATTGGTTAAACGCGCAACTCGTCAGCCAGCTCGACGACGACGAACTGGCGCGCATTCGCAACAAAGAGATCGGATTTGTATTCCAGACCTTCAACCTGCTCGCCCGCGCAACTTCGCTGCACAACGTTGAGCTTCCGCTGATTTACGCCGGTGTTCCGACCGAAGAACGCATCGAACGGGCCAAGCAAGCGCTGGCCGCAGTCGGTATGGTAGAGCGCATGATGCACAAGCCTAACGAGCTGTCCGGTGGACAACGCCAGCGCGTCGCCATTGCCCGGGCTCTGGTGAATCGTCCTTCCATCATCCTGGCCGACGAGCCCACAGGAAACCTTGATTCGCAAACCGGCAATGAAATCATGGCCCTATTTGATCGCCTACACGCTCAAGGCAACACCATTGTCCTGGTCACCCACGAGCACGATATCGCAGAATACGCCCACCGCGTGATCCATATCAAAGATGGACTGATCGCCGGCGACGAACGCAAACAGCGACATTAGGGCTGCCGAGCTCTTCACCGCCAGGCAGTCGCCCCCCGTCCGGCCACCGAATGGACGACGGACGAAACTTTAACGCCTATAAGTGACCAAGGTATTCGCCATGCGATCGTGCAATGCCTGCTTCCTCTCCGACAGTCCTGCCATGATGTAGCCGATCAATAGGCTCAGCCCTGAAAGGTACTTGGCGAAATGCCGCGCCGTAGCTCGCAGGAAGCAAATGCGGTCGCCATTCATATCTGTGACCTGCAACCCAAGAATCATTTTGCCGAGCGTCGCCCGTTTTGCCGAGCTCTCCATCGCTGCCTCATAGATCCAGGCGGCGAACACGCCCAGCCCGAATCCCACGACCATGCCGACAATCTGTGCTCCCCCGGCCGGCATTCTAGTCGCCACCGACGCGACGGCAATCATTCCGCCCAGCAGGAAGGCTAGGGGGAGGACGACGATGTCGATGACGATGGCATCGATGAGCACGGCCGCCAGGCGCACCCAAAACCCGCCATAGTGGACAGGCATGTCGGTCGAAAAGGGGTGGGGACCATACCTCGATAAATCTTCGGGAGTTTGCCGGGTAAGGGGGGCTGCGGTCGCTCCGGCTGCATCTGCGGATAAGACCGACACGGCTTCCAGCCGCGCTCCGCAGTGGACACAAAAAGCTGCCCCCTCGTCTACCTCCTGGCCGCACTCTCGACAGAAAGTCTTTGCCGCCATGATCCGTGCACTATAGCCATGATCGCCGCCGATGTAAAACACCTGACCCGCTTCTGCTATTTGCTAAGACATGGATGGGAACCTCTCGGCATGCTCGAGTTCGTCAAAGGCGAAATGGGGCAGCCAACAGGCGGGCTGGCAGCAGAATTAGCGCCCTTAGTAGCTGCAAAGCAGCGTGCACACCAATTCCCACGATTCGGAAAGGCAGCAACAACAGCCACACCAGTGGATACAGGAACAGCGCAGCCAAAGCTAGAGGCCAGCACACGAAAAAAAGGAAGCACCACAGAAGGAAGGTGAACATGGCGAGACCTCGCGACTCTTCGATTGTACGAGGACGAGGGCAGTAGCGTTCCTCCCCAGCCAGCCCAAGGCAAAAGGCTTATGGTTGAGGCGCGGCTCGCGCCTCGGCCAGGCTCCGAAGCGATGGGCCATAGGGTGCGTGCGCCACGCCCAGCTCGGTAATAATTGCGGTCACATAGGCGGCGGGAGTAACGTCGAAGGCCAGATTTTCCACCGCTACTCCGTCGGGGACCAATTGTTGCCCCCCGAGGTGAGTTACCTCTCTCGCGTTGCGCTGCTCGATGGGGATGCTGCTGCCCTCGGGAGTCTCTAGGTCAATAGTAGAGACGGGAGCGGCAACATAGAAGGGAATGCGGTGCTCATGGGCGAGGACGGCGACCGTGTAGGTGCCGATCTTGTTAGCGACGTCCCCGTTGGCGGCAATGCGGTCAGCTCCGACCACGATAGCTCCGATCTTCCCCTGGTGCATGAGGGCCCCGGCCATATTGTCAGAAATAACCGTTGTGGGAATGCCATCCTTCATCAATTCCCAGGCGGTGAGACGGGAGCCTTGCAGAAACGGCCGGGTCTCGTCGGCATAGACGTGCAGCGCCTTGCCTTGGGCAACGGCCGCTCGGATCACTCCGAGGGCGGTGCCGTAACCACAGGTGGCCAGTGCTCCGGCGTTGCAGTGGGTAAGCACACCGCCTCGCGCGGGCATCAGAGTGGCTCCCTGACGTCCCAGCGCCTGGTTGGCGGCGATATCTTCGGTGTACATGCGCTGGGCCTCCTCGACGAGCGCGTGTTTGATATCGGGCAGCGAGTTTGAACGCAGCTCATCGAACTTCTCCCGCATGCGCCGAATTGCCCAAAATAAATTTACCGCCGTCGGCCGCGTCTTCCCCATTGCCTCACAGATCTGATCGAAGTCCCGGGCAAGATCTGCCAGACGGGCTGCGCTCGAGTTCTTCAGACCCAGAGCGATGCCCATAGCCGCAGCAACGCCGATGGCCGGAGCGCCACGTACAACCATGTTGCGGATTCCCTCCGCCACTTCCTGGTAGCTCTTGCAGGTGACGTAACTCTCTTCCACCGGCAGCTTCGTCTGATCAAGCAAACGCACGCCGGACTCAGTCCATTCGAGGGTTTGAATCACAAGTCGGGCCTCACAAAAGCTTCCAGCCATCGCGATGGAGCAGACGTCGAGGTCGCCCGGGAGGAAAACGGTGGTGCGCAACGGTCCACCTGGCGAAGGCCACTGTTCAGGCTAATGGCTCATCTCCAGGTATCGCGCCCTCACCTGCGCGGCGGAAAAAATTGGAACGAACGGTACCCGGCCCGCCACTCTCTCGACATTCGCGCGCCCTTTCGCTTCTTCCCGCTCCACCAGGCACATAGCGCCAATCACCTCAAAACCGAACTCTCTGGCGGCTTCGATCGCTTCAATCGTCGACGCACCTGTCGTGCATACGTCGTCGACGACCACCACGCGTGCCCCCTGCACCCGAAATCCCTCTATGCGCTGACCCGTTCCGTGCTGCTTCTCCCGCTTGCGCACCAGAAATCCACCAATGCTGCCGCTGGTGACCGCCACCGCCACTACGATAGGGTCGGCGCCTATGGTCAATCCCCCGACAGCGTCGGGCCTCCAGCCCCGTGATTGCATCTCGTCGAGGAACACGCGACCGGTCAATTGCGCTCCGCGCGCATTAAGCGTGGTGGTGCGACAGTCAACGTAGTAATCGCTGACGCCGCCGGAAGAGAGCTTGAATTGACCGAGGCGAAACGAGTTCTGCGCCAGTAAACGCACGAGTTCTTCCCGCGCCGACGCCATGAAACTCTACGATAACATGGGAAAACGGATGGCTCGCCGGGCAATCACCAGGAATAAACCTCTGGCTGATTCGGCGATTATTGATTCAGCTTTTCCAGATGTCGAAATCCGTCCGTAATCCTGTACATCAGCACCGACAAGGTTCCGTTGTATCCAACATGCATGAGGAAGCTCGCTGCCAGGGAACGAGTAATGGCGCGCACGCTGGTGAGCACCACACCTACCAAAAAAATGATCAGCACCGCCCAGGAATACTTGAGCTGCGCTCCATGCAGTATGCCAAAGGCGGCGGAAGTCAGTAGAATGCTGGCCCAGATCCCTAACCTTCGCGCTAAAACCGGGTATAGGAACCCGCGAAAGAATAACTCTTCCATAAGTGGGGCAAAGGTTACGGCGAAGATTGACATGAGCGTGGCTTCACGGGAGTTGGCGAAGAAGCGGTCGATCGGCAGATGTTTGGGAATGGGCAACAGCTCGCCGAGTCCGGCAAGCCCGATATAGAGAACAGCTCCGCCCAAGAGAAAGGCCGGCCAAGAGGTGGGCCATTGCCAGCGCAGCGGGTTCCAGAATTGTCCCGTTCGCGCGGCCACAAGAGAGTACATGAAAGCGAACACGATGGCATAGGCCAGCAGCTGTGCGATGAGCAGTAGTTCGGGCTGGCGGGCCAGAGTCATAAGCGATGTGTCCCCGGTGGCCAGAAACTTGGCAGCGATCATAACCGCTCCCCCGAAAATAAAGCTGGCGCCGACCGTCACCCCGGCGATGGTCAAAACGTCCCAACCTGTCCAGGGGGGGTCTTCGTTGTTTCGCTGCTTGGCCAGGGGAGAAGACGAGCTGACAGAATCGGGCCGCGGCGGCAGACTATCAGACGGATTGGGAGGTGAGGCCAAGCTTAATATTGCGGCAGAAACTATCCTAACAACCTACATCCGGAGCCACTCTAAAAAAGTGGCTTTCTCACGGGTGGAGGGAGCGGTTCTGGGCCTGCCGCGGCCGGGACAGGCATCATCGTGCCACAAAAGGTCTCAGGGGCAGCATTGAAGAGCAAAGGGAAGCGAGTGGCTGCCCCTCACAGAGGCCGCTTTTGCTTCTATCGAATAATCAGCTCACTGGGTTTTTGGCAGCCCGCGCCCCCTTGCTGTGGCCGACAAAGGTCGCGAGCGCCTGTCCGGTGTAGGACCTCTTGACCCGTGACACCTGCTCCGGGGTACCTTGAGCGACGACCCTGCCTCCCTCTTCGCCGCCCTCCGGTCCGAGATCGATGATCCAGTCGGCGCTGCGGATCACATCCATGTTGTGCTCGATGATGACGACGGTGTTGCCCAGATCAGTCAGGCGATGCAGAACATCGAGCAGCTTCCTTACATCATCGAAGTGCAACCCGGTTGTGGGCTCATCGAGCAGGTACAGAGTCTTTCCCGTCTGCCGCTTGCTTAATTCCCGCGCCAGTTTAATGCGCTGCGCCTCACCGCCGGAGAGGGTGACTGCCGATTGGCCCAGTTGGATATAGCCCAAACCCACGTCGACGAGGGTTTGCAGTTTTTGTTTCACTGGCGGAATGTTTTCGAGCACGGACGAAGCGTCGGATACGGGGGTCTCGAGCAAGTCGGCAATCGAGTAGTCTTTGTATTTGACCGCCAAGGTTTCCTGGTTGTATCTTTTTCCGCCACACACCTCACACAGCACATAAACATCCGGTAGGAAGTTCATTTCAATCCGGCGTTGGCCCTCACCTTGACAAGCCTCGCATCTTCCTCCCGGCACGTTGAAAGAAAAGCGACCGGCTTTGTAACCGCGTTCGCGGGATTGGGGCAACATGGCATAAAGGTCGCGAATATGGGTGAATACGCCCGTGTAGGTTGCAGGATTCGATCGCGGGGTTCGTCCAATCGGCGACTGATCAATACGAATCACCTTATCGATCTTCTCCACTCCCGAAATTGTCTTGTGCTCACCAGCTTGCTCCCGCGAGCGATACAACTGGCGGGCTAGGGCGCGATACAAAATATCATTCACCAGGGTCGACTTGCCCGAACCGGAGACGCCGGTCACCACGGTCATGACTCCCAACGGAAAGGCCACATCGATGCTCTTGAGATTGTTCTCGCGCGCCCCCAAAACCGCGATGGCATGACCGTTGGTGGGCCGGCGTTCGGCCCGTATCTCGATCTGCTGTCTGCCGGAAATGTAGGCCCCGGTCAGTGACTGGGGCACCTTGATTAACTGATCCGGCGTACCCGCCGCCACCAGAGCCCCGCCATGACGACCGGCACCGGGCCCAAGATCGACCACATAATCAGCGCGGCGAATGGTTTCTTCATCGTGCTCGACCACGAGGACGGTATTGCCCAAGTTTCGCAACGATTCCAAAGCTTCGAGTAAACGGTTGTTATCCCGATGGTGGAGTCCGATAGAAGGCTCGTCGAGCACGTACAGAACTCCCCGCAACTTCGATCCGATCTGGGTGGCCAGACGGATGCGCTGCCCTTCGCCGCCGGAGAGCGTAGCCGCCGAGCGGTCGAGGGAGATGTAGCCCAAACCGACAGCGCTGAGGAATTCGAGCCGTTCGATGATTTCATGAACGATCCGACCGGCGATGATTTGTTCCCGACCCGCCAATCGGATGCCGCGGGCGCCTGCGAGGGCGTGGGAAACCGGCAAGCGAGTGAAATCGGCAATTGACATGCCGCTGACTTTTACCGCCAGGCTTTCGGGCCGCAACCGCTTTCCCTGACAGACCGGGCACTTGGTCGCCGACATGTAGGCCAGCAAATAGTCGCGATAGGCATCGGAGGTGGAATCATCAAGATTACGTTTCAAGTACTCTACGATTCCGCGGAAGCCGCTCTTGCCCCCGCGCTCGGCCTCTCCATAAAACAAGAGGCTCTGAATCTTCTCGGGAAACTTTTCGACTGGCGTGTTGAGATCGAAGCCGTAGGCCGCGGCGATGATGCGAAGCATGTGCACCAAGTTCGACGAGGCTGAGCCCGGACCGAGACCGCCATCGAGCAGCGGCTTCGACCAATCCACGATGATCTTTGCGGGATCGAACTCGTACTTACTGCCTAAGCCATGGCACTCGGGGCAGGCGCCATAGGCGCTGTTAAAAGAAAACGAGCGCGGCTCGAGCTGCGGCACATTGATCCCGCAATCGGGGCACGCCAGGCGCTCGGAATAAAGCTGCTCTTCGCCCCCGACCACTGCTACCTGAACCAGACCGCCCGCCAACTTCATGGCGACGCTAATCGACCTTGCCAAGCGCGATTCGATTCCCTCCTTAACCAGCAGGCGATCAACGACAACTTCAATGGTGTGGTTCTTTCGCTTATCCAGGGAAATTTCCTCTTCCAGATTCACCAGTTCGCCATCGATGCGCGCCCGGGTGAAACCGTGCTGCGCCAAACTGTCGATTTCTTTCTTGAACTCGCCTTTGCGCCCGCGCACGATGGGGGCAAGAATCATGACGCGATCTTCGGGGGTCAGCGCCATAACACGTAGTACGATCTGTTCCTCCGATTGTCGGCTGATCGCCCGTCCGCACTTCGGACAATGCGGCGCCCCGATCGAGGAAAACAAAAGACGAAGGTAGTCGTAGATTTCCGTGATGGTGCCTACGGTTGAGCGCGGGCTGCGGCTGGTCGTCCTTTGCTCGATCGAAATCGCTGGACTGAGCCCGTCGATGGCGTCTACATCCGGCCGCTCCATTTGGTCGAGGAACTGACGAGCATAGGCGGATAAGGTTTCGACGTAGCGCCGCTGACCTTCCGCGTAAATTGTGTCGAAGGCCAGGGAAGATTTACCCGATCCGCTCAGTCCGGTGATAACCGTCAGCGCGTTGCGGGGGATTTCAACATCAATGTTTTTAAGGTTATGCTGGCGCGCCCCGCGCACTGAGATTTTGGTAATGGACATGTCCTCTTGGCTAACGACCTTCCGTAATGTGGACGGGTCCCCCAGAAACGTTGGAAAGTGGGGAAGCGCACCTCTACTCCGTATCTTAGTTGTAATTACCGGAAGCGGTCAACGCGGGTACAGTGAGGAAGCCGGGGCGGTCGGGGACCGAACCCCGTAGGGCAATAAACGGGCGATCCGAGCCTGGCATCTGAGTGAGGCGCATTTTTAGGGACTGATCCGTGAACGCTTTTTACGTCTCCGCCATTCTCTCACTTACGGTGTTCCTCGCCGTCAGCTTCGGCATTTTGGCCGCCTATACGCTCGTCAATGCGGTTTTAGTGACGTTCGGCCGACAGACCCGACCGTCCGAGTCTAAGCCGCAGCCGGTTCTCATGGCCCGCAACGCACAGGCCGGTGCCGATTAGCCACGCTCACAAGCTCTTGCAGGCCTTCTCTGCCCATCTGCTCTTTCCTCCCTCCGAAAAAACCACTACCTAGCCGTCCAACCTCCGTCGATGAGGATGGTGTGACCGGTGATCAGCGCGGCGGCGCGCGAGGCAAGGAAGATGACAGCACCGGCAACGTCCATAGGTTCTCCAATACGGTGTAGAGCCGCGATTCTTTCGATCGTATCGGCGCGGAATTCCGGGTTGGCGAGCGCGCTCTCTGTGCCCGGGGTCCGAATAAAGGTAGGCGCAACGGCGTTGACGGTGATGTTGTATTTTCCCCATTCGATGGCCAGGCACTTCGTCAGATGTGCGACACCGGCTTTGGTCATGCAGTAAACCGATTCGGTCGGCAATGCCACGAATCCCGCTTGCGAGCTCATATTAATGATGCGCCCGCTTTTTTGGGCGATCATGGCTCGTCCGGCGGCCTGACTTGCGAAAAACGTCCCTTTTAAGTTGACCGCAAGTGTCAGGTCGAAATCCTCCTCGCGCACAGATTCCGCCGGATTCTCCGGGGCAACACCGGCATTGTTAACCAGGATATCGAGCTTGCCAAAGTACTCGATGGCCTCATCGACGGCGCGAAAGATCTGGTTGCGATGAGCGACATTCATCTCGAGCGGCAGCGCCCGCCGGCCAAGCGCCTCGATTTCTTTCACCAAGTCGGCAGCGCTATTCCGTTCGCGCAGTCCCAGTGCGATATCGGCGCCGGCATTGGCCAAAGCGAGAGCTATGGCGCGCCCTAGCCCGCGAGCCGCCCCGGTGATTAAAGCGACGTCGCCGCTCAGGGTAAATTTTGGGAAGTCGTACATCTCCTCTTCCCTGCTTGATTTCCTGAACCCGCCCCGGCGTGACACTTTCGTTCCGTGCTCTGGCTAGGCTTGAGTTCTCGAGAAGCGGAGGGAATTATATCGGAAGCGCCGATCGAGTATTCTGGCATTGACGCCATGTACACAGGAAAACTTCTAAAGATCGGAATGATAGGGCATGGCTTCATTGCCCGCGCCCACGCTAATGCGTTTGTCCAGGTGGGCCATTTCTTCGACTCTCCTTACCGAATGCAACTTCGCGTCATCTGCGGGCGGGATCGTGACAAAACAACGGAGATGGCAAAGCGCTGGGGCTGGGAGGAGGTGACAAGCGACTGGCGGTCAGTGGTCGAGCGCAGGGATATCGATGTCGTGGATATAGCCACTCCTAATGCTTTACATGCGCCCATTGCGCTGGCGGCAGCAGCCGCAGGAAAAATGATTTGGTGCGAGAAGCCCCTTGCCCTCTCCGCCCGGCAGGCGGAAGAGATGGCGGAGGCGACCAAGGACCTACCAAATCTGATTTGGTTCAATTACCGGCGAGTTCCGGCCATCGCCTTTGCGAAAACCCTGCTCGATCAGCGACGCCTGGGCCAGATTTATCACTACCGTGGGCTCTACCTGAACCAATCCGGCAACGACCCTCAAAAGGCTTCTGGCTGGCGCTACCAGCGAATTCAGGCAGGCTCGGGAGCACTCGGCGATTTGATGTCGCATTCGATTGACCTCGCTCTCTACTTGAACGGTCCGCTGACCGAGATTTCCGCGATGTCGCACACCTTCCAAGCGGGCCGAGACGTGGACGACGCGGTCGCCCTCCTGGCTCGCTTTGCTAACGGGAGTACCGGCACATTGGAGGCTACGCGCTACGCGATTGGATGTCGCAATGGCAATGCCTTTGCGATTCACGGTTCAGGCGGGATGCTGGCCTTCGATCTGGAACGAATGAACCGCCTGAAATTCTGGGACGCAACTGAGCCCGCCCAGTTCGCCGGCAGGCGCGATATCATGGTCACCGGTCCCAATCATCCGTTTTGGGAAAACTTTTGGAAGCCGGGACATGAAATTGGCTACGAGCACACCTTCATTGCCACTTTGGCAGATTTTTTGCGCGCCCTAGACCGGGGGGAGCCCTTTCACCCAAACTTTGAAGATGGTCTAAAAGTGCAAAGATTGCTGGAAGCAATCGAGCAGTCGGCCTCTTCGGCCACTTGGGTTAAGGTCTAGGCGGTTCCGGGGGGCTGATTTTGAACACCTTTTCAATTCCGTCCCAGAAAACCCGAATCCCTTGCCGTCCATCTGAATTGGACCAGCAGAACGACTCCCATGGGCCCACTCGACTCCGCTAAAGCGCTTCCTGGACGCGACTTTTGGCGTCAAAGCTCAAAGTACGCGCTGGTTCTTCTCCTTGTCTCGCTTGGATGGACGATGGGCGCCGCGGCGCAGGTTGGGCCTATCTGCGGCTTTGGCCTCGCGCCTTCGACCCAAATCGCATTTCTGCCCGTGATCGCGACCGGGGGGTGCACGGATGCGACAAGCACGATCACCTCTGAGACCCTGAGTTGGGGCGACGGGTCGTCGGTGACCATCCCAACCCCATTTTCAGCGTTCAGCGTCTCCCACGACTACACAACCGCGGGGACATTCCAGGTAAATTTAACTGCAAGCGATGCTACCGGTGCCACAACCACGGTTTCTCAAGCCGAAGTCATCAGCCCGAACCTGCCTCCCACCTGCAATTTAACGGTTACTCCCCCGTCGGGAAACGTACCCCTGCAGGTGACGGCCTCGGGTAGCTGTAGCGACCCTGAGAACGACATCACCCGTCAGGTAATCAACTGGGGCGATGGCACGACCAGCGCATGGAACAGCGCGACGCAGACACACACTTATAGCAGCGGCAGCCGAGGCAAGCCCTTTCTCGTGGTGTTGACTGCTACTGATGTGGCGGGCAATTCCGGCTCGTCGGCGGCTCAGGCAGTCACAGTCAATTCGCCTCCCACTTGCACACTTCAGGTAACTCTGAGTCCCCCCAATGGAACGGTGCCCTTAGTGGTTGCCGCGCTGGCGAATTGTTCCGATCCGGATAACAACATCGTCTCAATCGTATTGAACTGGGGCGATGGTAGTGCACCGATTACGATTACCAGCGGCGTGCTCCAGAGCCATACCTACACGGCGCCGGGAACCTATATGCCCACCGTCACGGCCACCGATGCTGGCGGATTAAAAGGCACCGCGTCGCAGACAGTCACGGCCAAAACGCCCCAGAACCAGCCGCCCACCTGCGCCGCGAGCGTTGCGCCCTCAGGCGGGCAGGTTCCCTTCAGTGCCGTCATCGTGCCCAACTGTTCTGATCCAGAGAATGACATCACCTCGATCCTGGTCGATTTTGGTGACGGCTTTTACACCAGTGTTTCGCCCGGAGCCAGCGCGACTCACACTTTCACCCGTGCAGGATTATTCACCACAACGGTTACGGCGAGCGATAGTGCAGGCAATGTTTCAAATCCCTCTTCCCACGCTGTATCGGCCAGCGATACGCCCACCATGTTTGTGGGAGGGGCGAACGGACAAGTCAAACAGTTCGCTGAGAGCGGCAATGCGGTGAAGAGTATCAGCACCAACCAGGCGGGTTCAATAACCGGAATGGCGTTTGACTCGCTTGATGTGCTCTATGTCACCGACTTTGACGCCAACGCGGTGAGCAAGTTCGATGGCACAGGCAACTTGGTAGGCAATTTCGGCTCCGGTTACAACTGCAAACCGGAATCGATCGTTTTTGACAACTCCGGCAACGCTTACGTCGGGGAGACGGGCTGCAGCCACGCCCTGCTGAAATTCGATGCTTACGGAAATCTGGCCGCGGCCTACAATGTCGCCACCGAAGTCGAAGGCAGCGATTGGATCGATTTGGCCTCAGACCAGTGCACAATCTACTACACTTCGCAGGGAACAACGGTCTTCCGTTTCAATGCCTGCACGGGACAACAGCAGCCACCGTTGGCTACCGGTTTGACCACTGGGTTGGCGGTCAAGATTCTGGCCGACAGTAGCGTCCTGGTAGCCGATAAAGGGGATGTTGTTCATTTTGACTCCGCCGGGCACGTGCTGACCAAATACACCGCCCCGGGCGAGAGCTGCTTTGTATCGCTGGCGCTTGATCCGGATGGCAAATCCTTCTGGGCACTCGATTATTGCAGCTCTGACGTGGTTCATTTCGACATCGGCTCGGGAACTCAGCTTGCGAAGTTCAACTCCGGCTCACCGGCTCAGACGGCATTTGGCATAGGCATGCGTGGACCCGCTCCGCAAATAATACCGGCCGGCGCGCTGGTCGCCTCTCCTCAAAGCGTGACCGTAGCTGCAGGGCAAACCGCATCGTTCAGCTTGGCATTCCTGCCAGGGGCTGGAGCAGCGAATAAGACCTTCACGTTCTCTTGCGCCAACCTGCCAGTGGGCGCCTCTTGCAGCTTTTCCCCGCAGGCTTCGACGGTCACAGCGGCAGGCGTTACCGTGCACGTGACGATTACCACCACAGCAGCCGCGACCGCGAGAAGATCGCACCTCGGGCGACAAGGCTTTGTGGCATGGTGGCCTTTCTTGGCTGCTTTCCTGTTGATTGCTGATCGCCGCTTGGCCGCCCGCAGGTTCCGCCACCTGCATTTGACTCTCCTCGCTGTGATACTCGTGCTGCTGATGGCGCTTCTCGCTTGCAGTGCATCGAGCAAGAATTCTCAAAATAGTGGCAGCGGTAACAACTCGGCGCCGACGGCCACTTCAACCACCCCCGCCAACAACTATGCCGTTGTGCTCCACGCAAACTCCGGCAGCTTGGAGAGTTCGACGAACCTGAACCTGACTGTCCAGTAGGGAAGCGAGGAAGATGATATGAGAAAAACCATAGCAGCTGAGCGGCTCCGGCCTGCTATCGCGCTGGTGATGTCGTTTCTTCTGTCGCCCCTCTGCCCACCGGCCTCGAGCAGCGACAGTTTTGACCGCCAAGCGGCGGGCAAGATTACCGGAGTAAGCGCCTCAGCCTCTGCCGACGGATTGGCTGCCGCGCCGAAAACCCTGGTGCGCACCAACGAGCTACTGAGCACCAACAAATCAGGACGCCTGCGGGTCGAGCTCGATGATGGATCGCTTCTGAGCATGGGATCACAAACTCAGCTAACCATCGCCAAGCATTCTTCCGCCACGGCCGAAACCATGCTCAAGGTTACGAGCGGCCGGGTGCGCAGCCGAGTGGCAAAGGCCCGTAAGGGTGCCAGGAGTTTCGCGATCACGACACCGCAAGCCCGTATCAGCGTGGTGGGAACCGATTTTTTCCTGGACGTTACTCCTGAACGCACCCAGGTCGTGGTGTACGAGGGCATCGTCCTGGTCGGTGCCGCCGAAGGCGGCTCCCCCGTGGACGTAGCCGCCGGACAGATGACGAGCGTTGACCGCCACGGAATCAGCAGGTTGGTGCTCACCCCCGAGGATTACGAGCAGCAAACCATCGCGGAGACGAGTCTGTTGGGCGAAGTAGTAGCCAGCACCGCTCCCGAACAACAGCCACCTGAGCGGAAACCATCGCACCTTAAGCGAAATCTCTTAATCGGCGTTGCGGTTGCGGGCGGTGCGCTGGCGGCAGGCTTGGCGGCGCGCGGCACGAGCAGCAGCTCCTCGCAAACCGCGACGCCTCAGCCTTCCGTGCCCTCGATCCCGCCTCACTGAGATCTGCGCCCAGCCACCGGTCTCGAGCGCCGGTCGCGGGCGGGCATGAATTTGCCTGCTGCGGGCTGACCAGTGCCTCAGTAGCACAAGCGCGCATCCTCCAGTTAGAATCCCTAGTCCTTCGATTCCAGGCACAACAAGGGGCAGACGTGATTCCACGCTACACGCGGCCCGAAATGGGACGTATTTGGAGCGACGAAAACCGGTTTCGAACCTGGCTGACAGTCGAGCTTGCCGCTACCGAAACATTGGCCGATGCCGGCCTGGTTCCCAAAGCGGCAGCCCGTGCAATACGCGAGCGGGCAGACTTCCAACTGGAACGTATCCAGGAGATCGAGGCCGAGGTCCGCCACGATGTGATCGCATTCACCACCGCGGTGGCCGAAAGAGTGGGTCCCCAGGCTCGTTGGTTCCACTTCGGGCTGACCTCGAGCGACGTGGTCGACACGGCGCAAGGACTGCTCATCGGGCAGGCGTCCGAAATCGTTGGCCGAGACCTGCTCAAGCTGCGCGACGTACTCAAACGACGGGCCTGGGAATTCAAAGACACCCCTATGATCGGCCGCACCCACGGCATTCACGCCGAGCCTATCACCTTCGGTTTCAAACTGGCCAACTGGTATTCGGAAGTCGAACGCAACATCGCTCGCTTCAAGTCGGCCGCCGAAGACATGCGCGTGGGCAAGTTTTCTGGTGCGGTTGGCACCTTCGCTCATCTCCGCCCGGATCTTGAAGAAAAGATCTGCGCTCGGCTGGGGTTGAAGGCGGCCGCAATCTCTTCGCAGATCATTCAGCGCGATCGCCACGCGGCTTACCTGGCCACCATCGCCGTCATGGCCTGCACTCTGGATAAGATCGCCACCGAGTTTCGCCACCTGCAAAGAACCGAGGTGCGGGAGGCGGAAGAGTACTTCAGCGAAAAGCAGAAGGGTTCGTCGGCCATGCCGCACAAGCGCAACCCGGTGACATCGGAGCAGATAAGCGGCTTGGCGCGGGTGGTGAGGTCGAACGTGCAGGCGGCTTTTGAAAACGTCGCTCTGTGGCACGAGCGCGACATTTCGCACTCCTCGGCGGAACGTATCATCCTGCCCGATTCGACGACTCTCATCGACTACATGCTCCATAAAACGACCAACCTGATCGAGACAATGGTCATCTACCCGGAGCGGATGCTGGCCAACCTGGAAAGCACCGGCGGTTTGATATTCAGCGGACAAGTGTTGCTCGATCTCGTCGAGCACGGTGTCTCGCGCGAAGAGGCTTATCACATGGTGCAGCGCAATGCCATGCAGGCCTGGAAGGCAGGCGCGCCCTTCCGCACACTGATCATGAAGGATGCCGACATCGAGCGGCGTGTGCCACGCCACGAGATCGAGATGGCTTTTGACCTGAAACGACAACTCGGGAACATCGATACGATCTTCACGCGTGTTTTCCAGGAAAACGGCCGCAGGCCCTTCGAGTCAAACAAGAGCTCTGCCAAAAAACGGAAACATTAGCCATCCGCTTGCGGCAAGCCAAGGATACAGAATGTCAGCTGCCGCAGTGTTTCGAGTCGCCTGGATTTCGCTGAGCGCCTGTTTGCTGTTCCCCGGCCAGTCTCACGCGGCTGAGTCGGAGCGCGCCAGGCCTCAGGCCGAACACCGCCCCTCAGCCTCGCCTCAGCCATCCACCCAGCAAGAGAACGATGAAGATCAGACCACGTCTCCCCAGGAGCCCGTCACGATACCCAACCCTTCCCTTCCGCCTCTCGATGGAGCCTGGCAGCTGCTCGAAGCGGGAGTGAAATCGCCGAGAGCAAGCGAGCGTGCAATCGCCCTGCATGGGCTTGGCCTGGTGCGCGATAATTCCCGTGCCGAGAAGCTGGCCGAGTCCCGAGTGGGTGATGACAAGCCGGAAGTGCGTGCTGCGGCTGCTGAGGCGCTCGGCAAAATCGGCAAAGCGACACAGCGCGGCATCGCCAAGCTCAAGGAGATGCTCGATGACAAGGACAACAAGGTAGTTCTTTCTGCGGCGCAAGCTCTCATCGAGCTTAAAAACAATGATGGCTATGAGGTTTACTACGAAATTCTTACCGGAGAACGCAAGACGGGCGTCGGTCTGATCGCCAGCCAGGAGGCTATTCTCAAGGATCCTCGGAAGCTT
Organism: Acidobacteriota bacterium; assembly: GCA_019244045.1. Taxonomy (GTDB): domain Bacteria; phylum Acidobacteriota; class Terriglobia; order Terriglobales; family Acidobacteriaceae; genus Gp1-AA122. The sequence goes on along the minus strand of JAFATF010000052.1, from coordinate 63,642 downwards.
TTTGCTCTCGGCTTCCATGAAGGCCTGGGATTCGTGCCATTTGGCGGGATCAGTTGGGAGGCATTCAAGACCATCACCAAAGATGATAAATCACCGCTGCGGGCAGCCGCGGCTCAGAAGCTCGCTCAGGATCCCGACCCGGCGACGACAAAGGGACTCGTCATGGCAGCCGGGGACAAGAGCTGGCTGGTGCGGGCCGCGGCCCTCGAGGCTCTCGCCAGGCGCGGAGATGCTTCTGCCCTAAAGACAGCAGCTCTCTACCTCTATGATGATAGGCCGGAGGTAAAATACGTGGCCGCCGGGGCGGTAATCGGCCTCAGTGCTAGAGCAAGCCGCGAAAAGCAAGACTAGGCAAGCGGTCGCCGGCTTTGACGAACGGCTGTTCCGGTTTCAAATAAGCGGCACACCTAATCGATCAGCATGAACTTGAACACATCTTCGTTCCAGATAGCCAGGGGCTCAGCGTGTGCGTTGGCCACGGGCACCGGCGCACTGGTTGAGAAATTGTGAGACGGAGCTGCCGAATTGCAGGTCAGCCCGACAGGAGTCGTGGCATTGAGCTTCACTTCGGCATCATTGTTGCCAGCCGTAAACCCCAGTGCTTGCCACACGGCGGCAAAGTAGCCCTGAGTGTAATAAGGGTCGATGGTGCTCACCAGTCCATAGAAGCTGCGGAGGTTGGTTGCTCTGGGGGTGGTGAAGTAGGTCGCAGCGGTCATCAGGCCGTTGACCGGTGTAGCTTCCGGTGGCGCTGACAGGTTAATGACGCGAGCAACCGGATTTTTATAAGCGGAAAATGTGCCCATGCTGCCACCCTGCGACCAGCCGGACAGGATGATCTTAGTCCATTGTGGGACAGCGCCTCGAAGATAAATTCCCCAATTCGTGCCATTCTGGTTGTAGCCATTGTGGCTCAAGTAGGCGAGCATGCTCGCGATGCGCTCGGTTAGAGCATCGGCAGGGTTGCTGTTCACGAAAGGCTGCCCGCTGGTTGGGTCCACTCCGCAATGCGCTCCATTGGGCAGCGAACAGGGTCCCGTGGCATCAAGCTTGGCTTGGGACACGTTGCCGAAACAAGCAGGATCGCCCGAACAGATCGTGTCTTGGGCAGCTGCGTTCGGATAATTGACGCAGATCACATCGAAGCCCAGCTTTTCTGCCGTCTGGCCAAAAGGCCCTATACCGCCGCAGACGGTTCCAGTCCCGGGAAGGGAAACTACGAGCAGATTCCGGCGCGAGACGCCGGGCGCGGCATAGCCGGCATTCTGATAAGCATTGGGCAAAAACCTTATGGCCGGGTCCACGGAGCTCGACAAGACGCTTACGGGGCCCAGGGTTTTCACCAGCGTCGTGTCGGGCATTTCGCTTGCTGTGCAATCACTGGTTACAGGCGCGTTGGAGGCGAGATTGCTATAGTTGCTGCATCCGCTGTTATTACAAGCCTGAACAGCATAGTAATACGTACTGCCGACCGTAAGACCGCGGTCACGACAGGCCCTCAGGCCGGAAGGGGCAGCCGTATATGCGTCACTCGCCGTCCCGCTGCACCCTCCCACCAGCGAAAATCCCGAGGCCGGACTGGCCCAGTGCTCGAGATTGTAGTAAGTCGCTCCTGGCATATCGCTCCAGGACACGAAGAGCCCTCCCGTGGTGCCCACTGAAATATCCACTCTGAAATTGGCCGGAGCAGTTGGCGCTCCCGGCCCTGGAGCCGGGGTGCTCGGCAGTGGGGGAACGGCTGCGGCCTGAGGCGCTGCGCCACGGTTGCCGCCGCCGCAAGCGACCAGCAGAAACAAGGCGAACCCCAGCATGACACTGACGCGCTGTTTTGAAACCACGTTCCTCCCAGGAGAATTTGCTTCGCACTTTCGGGGTCGCTGGCCCGGCGCCGAACGCCTGGTACATTATGGCTGCGCCAGTTGGAGCGCTTTCGCTTTGCCTGCCAGCTTACCTGACTTACTGCATTCATGGTAACCCACCAGCGGAAACGATGCCGGCCATTCCACCAGGAGGTTTGATGAGTTAGCTTGGTAGCGCGCAGCTCTCCGGAGGAAACAATGATTCAATTCGAGGCGGTACGTGCGGAATTTCCCAGTGACGCCAACATCATCATCGGACAGTCGCATTTCATTAAGACCGTGGAGGACCTTTACGAAGCGGTCGTGGGGAGCGTGCCCGAAGCCAAATTCGGCGTGGCCTTCAATGAAGCGTCAGGCCCTTGCCTTACCCGCTTTGACGGCAACGATGACGAACTGAAGAAGATCGCAATTCGCAATGCACAATCGATTGCCGCAGGTCACATCTTTGTACTCCTGCTTCGCAATGCTTACCCCATTAACGTGTTGCGGGCCGTTCGCGCCGTAGACGAAGTGTGTTCGGTCTTCTGCGCCACGCAGAACTCCTTGGAGATCATTGTGGCGCGAGGGGAACAAGGCCGCGGGATTGTGGGCGTGATCGACGGCAGCTCGCCAAAAGGGGTAGAAGGGGGCCCAGAGATTACCGCGCGCAAGGAACTACTGCGCAAATTCGGTTATAAGCGCTAGGCGGAAGGTGGCTGGCCGTTGCCGGATTTGTCGCAAGCCTGGCCTTTTCTGGCCCAGGAGTACAGAACCGTCCGCGGTTGAGGCTCAGGAGCGCCCTTTGCTGGCAACCTTGAGGCGGGAGTCGGCCCGCTCGAGCGCTACCTGAGCGCGGCGAACATCGATCTCCGAATTCCCGTTCTTAAGTCTCTCCTCAGCACGCCGCTTGGCATCGTGGGCACGTTCAACATCGATCTCTTCAGCACGCTCAGCGGTTTCGGCCAATATGGTAATTTTATCGGGGAGGACCTCGGCAAAACCCCAGGCGACCGACAGCCGGTGAGTGTAGCCATGCACACGATAGCTGATTTCGCCGACCCCGAGTTCGGTGATCAGCGGAGCATGTCCGGGGAGAATCCCCAAGTAGCCGTCTTTCCCGGGAATCTGCATCTCCTCGGCAACATCGCGCACCACCAGCTTTTCGGGAGTAACAATCTCGAATTGGAAAGTATCGGCCATGGCAACGGTTCGCCGGGGGTAAGAACTCACCCGGCCGCTGGGAGCACCCGAAAGTTAACCAAGCATTTTTATGCTACTGCCGAAGCCGTCTTCAACTTCTCTGCCGCCTCGAGCACTTCATCCATGGTGCCCTTCATATAGAAGGCCTGCTCCGGAAGCTCATCGTATCTGCCCTCGACAATACCGTCGAAACCCTTTACGGTCTCGGCGATCTTGACGTATCTGCCAGGAGTTCCGGTAAACTGCTCGGCCACGTGGAAGGGTTGGGAGAGGAACCTTTGAATCTTGCGGGCGCGCGCAACCGTCAGTTTCTGGTCTTCACTCAACTCATCGATGCCAAGAATGGCAATAATGTCTTGCAAATCCTTGTAGGTCTGCAAAGTTTTCTTTACCGCCTGGGCGACATCGTAGTGCTCCTGCCCGACAATACGGGGATCGAGAATGCGTGAGGTCGAAGCCAGCGGGTCAACTGCGGGATAAATACCAATCTCGGTCAGAGCACGAGAGAGCACGGTGGTAGCGTCCAAATGCGCGAAGGTGGTTGCCGGCGCGGGATCGGTCAAGTCGTCGGCGGGCACGTAGATTGCCTGCACCGAGGTTACCGACCCTCTTTTCGTGGAAGTAATGCGCTCCTGCAGTTCCCCCATCTCTGTGGCCAGGTTCGGCTGGTATCCGACGGCGCTCGGCATACGACCGAGCAGAGCGGACACCTCGGAGCCGGCTTGGGTGAAGCGGAAGATGTTGTCGATGAACAGCAGCGTGTCCGCGCCTTCTTCATCCCGGAAGTACTCGGCGACGGTGAGGCCGGTCAGTGCCACGCGAAGGCGCGCACCGGGAGGCTCAGTCATCTGGCCGTAAATCAATGCCGCTTTTGATTTGGCCGGATCGCCGGGCTTGATTACCCCCGACTCGGTCATTTCCAGCCAGAGGTCGTTACCTTCCCTGGTCCGCTCGCCCACCCCGGCGAATACCGAAAAGCCGCCATGCTGCTTGGCAACATTGTTGATCAGTTCCATGATCACCACCGTCTTGCCAACTCCCGCACCTCCGAATAAACCAATTTTGCCTCCCTTCAGGAAGGGCTGGATCAAATCAATCACCTTGACGCCGGTTTCGAACATCTCGGCCGTGGTGGCTTGTTCGGCGAAAGCCGGCGCAGGACGGTGAATGGGCTTGGTTTCCTGGTGCGCAATGGGACCGAGCTGATCGATCGGCTCGCCAATGACATTCATTACCCGTCCCAGAGTTCCGGGACCGACGGGCACAGAAATAGGACCGCCCAGGTCAATGGCTCTCATGCCGCGCACCATTCCGTCGGTAGGCTCCATGGCAACGCACCGCACCCGTCCTTCGCCCAAGTGCTGCTGCACCTCGAGAATCACGTTGATCTGCACGGGAACGTTATAGCCGTCGCTGACCACCTTAAGCGCCTGGTAAATGGGAGGCATCTTGGATTCGGTAAACTCGACGTCGACGGCCGGGCCTGCGATTTGAACCACGTGTCCGATGTTTTCCGGCATAAAAACCTCAGCTTGGAAGAGCTGGTTTCTTCCCCTTACAAAATAATGGCCCCGCGCGCTCAGAGGTTCGGCTCGCGGCGCGCGCGTTAGCTGGCAGCGGCAGCTCCGCTAACGATCTCGATAATTTCTTTCGTGATCTTTGCCTGGCGCACGCGATTCATGGCCAGGGTTAAGGAATCGATCATGTCGGTAGCGTTATTGGTGGCGGCATCCATGGCTGTCATGCGGGCGGCGTGCTCGGCGGCTACCGACTCGAGCAATGCGCGAAAAATCTGTACCCCCACGTACTTGGGCAGGAGCGAGCGAAACAACTCGGCCGGTGCCTGCTCATAGATATAATCCACATTGGCGGTCGCGAACTTGGCTGCCTCAACATCGATGGAGCGGGTATCGACAGGCCGTAAAGCGACCCCGGTTCCCTTAGCGGCTTCGACTGCTCTTTCCCGTTCCTCCTGGCTCATTTCTTCCGCTTGGCGAACCAGCGTCTCGCCGATTTGCTCGATGGGAAGAATCTGCTCCACGATCAAGCGCTGAGCGATAACCGATTTGAATTCATTGAACAGCACATAGGCGGAATCAATTTCCCAGGCCGTGTAACGCTCGATCACGCGCTCGGCTATGCTCCAGACCAGCGGATAGTCGAGTCTATTGAGCACCCCGACGTGCTCACCGACCAAGCTGATCATCGACTCGGATGCGCTGTGGTCGCCCTCTTGCCGGCTGCGTGGCTCGGCGCGCGGGAAACGCCGTCGGAGGAAATCCCGCCCCTTGCGGCCAATGGCCTCGATTTCCACGTGCTTGCCAGACTTCGATTGCAAAAATTTCATGGCCGCTTTCAAGATATTGGTGTTGAAAGCGCCGGCCAGGCCTTTGTCCCCGGTCACGACAATGAGGAGAATGTTTCTCTGTTCCCGCTGCGCCAGCAGTGGATGTCGCGCCTCACCGCTGTCCGGATCGTAGATTTCAGCGCGCGAGACCAGGGACTTCAGTACGTTGGTCAGCATCTGGGCGTAAGGTCGCGCGGCCAGCGCGCGCTCCTGAGCCCGCCGCAACTTGGCAGCCGAGACCATCTTCATGGCCTTCGTAATCTGCCGGGTGTTGGTCACGCTGCGGATGCGTCTGCGTATGTCAAGAAGATTAGCCATTCCCGCTCATGACTTCCTTGCTAAGGATCCTTCGCGCCTGCCCAGACCTGTCCTCGGGCGTACGGATGCCGCGGAACTTAGCTGGCTGTTAAGGCCTTCTGCGACTCGCTATATTGCTGTTTCGCGTCTTTGATCACGGCCGTCATCTGCCGTTTCAGGTCATCATCCAGGGCCTTCTTCTCCATAATAGCGCGCAGTAGACCGGGATTGGCGGTCTCCACGAATTTGTAGAGCTCTGATTCGAACGGTCGAACCTGTTCGACCGGAAGGTCATCCAGAAAGCCGCCTGTACCGGCAAAAATGATCAAGATTTGCTTGGAGAACGGAAGAGGGGAAAATTGGCCCTGCTTCAAAATCTCGACCAGCCGCAAACCACGGTTCAGTTGTGCCTGGGTCGCTTTGTCAAGATCGCTACCGAACTGTGAAAAGGCGGCCAGCTCGCGATATTGGGCAAGCTCGAGTTTCAAGCTCCCGGCCACCTGGCGCATAGCCTTGATCATGGCGGCGCCGCCCACCCGGCTGACGGACAGGCCGACATTGACCGCTGGGCGCACACCTTGATTGAAAAGGTCGGTTTCGAGGTAGATCTGGCCATCGGTGATGGAAATCACATTGGTCGGAATATAAGCTGAAACATCGCCCGCCTGGGTCTCGATGATAGGCAAGGCGGTCAGCGATCCTCCGCCTTTCTGGTTGCTCAGCTTGGCCGCGCGCTCCAGCAATCGTGAGTGCAAATAGAAAACGTCTCCCGGATAAGCCTCGCGTCCTGGCGGACGGCGCAAAAGAAGTGAAATCTCGCGATAGGAGGCGGCGTGTTTGGAAAGATCGTCATAGATACACAAGGCGTGCCGCGCCGAATCGCGGAAGTATTCCCCCATGGCGCAGGCGGCATAGGGAGCAATGTACTGCATCGGCGCCGGTTCGGAGGCGGAGGCGGCCACGACAACGGTATATTCCAGGGCGCCGTAGTCTTCGAGAATCTTGACCACTTGGGCGATGGAGGAGCGCTTCTGGCCAATGGCGCAATAGATACAAACCAAGCCATTGCCCTGGTTGTTGATGATCGTATCAAGCGCCAGAGCGGTCTTACCGGTCTGGCGATCGCCGATGATAAGCTCCCTTTGTCCGCGGCCGATCGGAATCATACTGTCGATGGCCTTCAGCCCGGTGGCCATCGGCTCGCGCACCGGCTGGCGATCAATGACTCCCGGCGCCAGCCGCTCGAGGGGAATGTACTGGTCAGTCGAGATCGGTCCCTTATCATCAATGGGCTGGCCGAGCGAGTTTACGACTCGCCCGACCAAGGCATCTCCGACTGGCACGCTCATGATGCGGCCCGTACGCTTCACCTCGTCGCCTTCCTTGATTTCGGTGTAGTCGCCCAATAGCACCACCCCAACCTGATCCTCTTCGAGGTTCATCGCGATGCCGGCTACATCATGGGGAAACGACAGCAGTTCTCCGGCCATGACCTTATCAAGGCCATACACGCGGGCGATGCCGTCGCCCAGGGTGATTACCGTTCCAACCTCGTCGACCGTGATCTTGGTTTCGTAGTTCTCAATCTGCTCGCGAATGAGTTCTGTGATCTCGTCAGCTTTAATCTGTGCCATAAGGGAATTAACCTGCGCGGAGAGCTGTTAGCGATCAACGCCGCATAATGCCTGGGGCAAAAGCCGGCGGGGTTTATGACTGACGCTAATTGCTGCTCAGTTGTTCACGAATCCTTTCCAGCTGTCCTCGTATCGACCCGTCGTAAATCGTGCTTCCGACCTGGACAATGGCGCCGCCCAGAATTGACTCATCGCGGCCGTAACGGGCGCGCACTTTTTTGCCGGTGAGCCTTTCGATCTGAAATTCAAGAGTGCGTCTCTCGGAAATATTCAACTCGCGGGCACTGGTGATTTCAGCCTCGGCAAAGTCCAGCCGGCTGCTGAGTTGCTTTTTAAAATCCTCGAGCACCTCGTCGAGCAGGGCAATTCGTCGATGATCGATCAGTACGGCGATAAAATTTCGGGTCGCGCGCGAGATGCCTTCACGCGCAGCAATAGCATCGAGCAAGCCGCGCTTTTGTTCGGCCGCAACCGCTGGGCTCGCCCACACCTTGCGAAGCTCGGGGCTCATTTGATGGGCGGCAGCGATGGTTCGAAGCTCCTCAAATACGCCATCGGCGTCGAGATGACCGTCGAGCACAACATCGACAAAGGCCCGCGCGTAGCGGCGGGTAACGGCCGACATAATCAGCGACCGCCCTTTCCCGTGCCATTTTTCTCACTACCAAGCTGCTCGGCAAAACTGCGCACCAGTGACTGGTCGCTGCCGTTGTCCACGCGAATCTGCCGTTGCGCCAGGGCCACGGCCAAATCGGCGGCATACATCTTGAGTTCGCGGCGGGCAGCTTTGGTGGCGGCCGCGATCTCTTGCCGCACAGACTGGGCAATCTTGCGCATATCCTCTGCGGCGGCCGCCTGGATGCGGGCCTCTTCCGCTACGGCCTGCCCATCAGCCGCACTCTGCATGACAGCGATTTCAGAGTCCAGCTTCGCCAATCGGGAATGGATTTCAGTCAAGCGGCGATCAGCATCCTGGCTGGCCTTCTGCGCCTGTTGGATGGCGGTCTGAATCGAAACCGTACGAGAGCGAAAAAAACCGGTAAGATGGAGCCGGGATAACCAGGCGATGGCCGCCGCAATAATGATGAAATTCAGCAACATGCACAACCAATATGCATGCTGCAGGCTCATTCCTGTCAGCCGTGCCACAAAATCAACCGCCGCGGATTTCTTCAGCTCTTCGCTTTCACCCCTCTCCTCGCCGGCAGCCTCGCGGGACTCGCGGGCGAGTTGAGATCCGAAATCGCCGGACGCGCCGGAAACCTGTTTTTGCTTGGGCAAATCTGCTCCCTGAGCGCTCGCAGCCGAGGCCTGCGCACAGGCGGGCGCTAGGCAGAGCAGCAGCCAGAGGGCGACAATAAAGGAATGCATGGTGCTCGCTTTAATCCGGTCAGTCATTGGCGCCTCCAGCGCGCGGTTGCGCCATGGCTGGCTCAAGCACGACCTTGATGATTGCCGAGGCAATATCCTGGCTCTCGGCTTCAAGTCGTGCCTGGGCTTGCTGTTTTTCCTTGGCAATAAGTGCTCGGGCGTTGTCTACCTCGGCCCGCGCTTCGGCGCGCGCGGCGGCAACTCTAGCACCGCGCAGCTCGAGGGCTTTGTGCCGGCGTGCCTCGAGATTTCGAAAGATGTCGAGGCGCGCCTCGCGCAGACGCTGTTCATAAGCCGCCGTACGGGCCTCAGCATCGCCGATCGCGGCACGCGCCTTCTCCATGGCGCCCTCCGTCCTATTCCGCCGTTCCCCCAGGATTTTGACCAGCGCCCGATGGACAATCAGCGTGTAAGCGCCATAGAGAGCAAGCATGAAGATGATGGTCGGAATTGAGCCGAGCAGTAATCCGCCTAGTTGCCTGAGTGTTTCGTCCATTAACCGCGCTTGATTTGTCTCGAGAGTGAAGAGGACTGTAAGACCAACAAAATTAACATTCTAGGAGGATCAATGTCAATCGAGTGGGTGGCCCGATGGGGGCGAGCTGCTCCGAATATGTCCTAAAATCTTCGGCTAATTCTCTTGACTTTAATTTCAAGCGCGGTAGGATAATAACTATCACCTCCGATCCAATTCAGGATCGAATGGGCCGATAGCCAAGGAATGTCACCGCTTCTTGGTTGCCGGCCCATTTTATTTGGCTTTGCTCGATACGGGTGAACGGGTAGCGAGCTCTCTCGCGGCGCTGCCTAGAACGCTGGCCGGGCCGGACAGGCCTGCGCGCTTTATCACACCACAAATTCGCGCAGCCTGATGACCAGCGATTTCGGCGCTTCTGCTTCGAGCTCGACCACTCCATCGCGGTACTCTCGGGAATAAATTCGCGCCCCGGCCTCGAGCATGGCCAACGTCTTGCCTTCTTTTTGTGGCACGCGCAAGTGGATGCGGCTGAGAGGGTCCTCGTCTAAGCCCTGGTCAATGCGCTCGAGCAGGGTGCTCAAGCCGATGCCCTTCAGGGCTGACACGTGTATGGTCTCCGAATCATCGCGCAAGCTGTCACGCCGTGGCGCCGGAAGCAAATCAATTTTATTCAGCACGCACAAGCGCGGCTTCTTATCCGCCTCAAGTTCCTTCAGCACCAGTTCGACTTGAGCATGCTGCTCTGCCGAGAGCGGGTGACTGGCATCGGAGACCTCCAGAATCAACCGCGCGCGCTCGACTTCTTCCAAAGTAGCGCGGAAAGCAGAGACCAGCGTGTGCGGCAGGTTGCGGATGAACCCAACGGTGTCGGATGCGAGCGCCTTGCGCCGCGATGGCAGAGTCAGCGAGCGAATCGTAGGATCGAGCGTGGCGAACATCTTGGACGAGGCCAGCACATCCGATCGGGTCAAAACATTGAATAAAGTTGACTTGCCCGCATTGGTATATCCCACCAGGGCCACCGTCGGCACCGGGACCGACTCTCTCCTCTGGCGCTGCTGAGCGCGAATGCGCCGCACGTTCTCCAATTGCGTCTTGACATGGCGGATTCGGCGGTAGATCTTGCGACGGTCGGTTTCTAGCTGGGTCTCGCCCGGTCCGCGCGTTCCAATTCCGCCGCCGAGCTGCGACATCTCACGACCGCGCCCGGCGAGTCGCGGCAGCAGATACTCGAGTTGCGCAAGTTCCACCTGTAGCTGACCTTCACGGGTTCGGGCGTGGCGGGCAAAAATATCAAGGATCAGTTGGGTCCGATCGACCACCCGGGTAGCGACAGCATCTTCGATATTGCGCTGCTGGGAAGCAGATAGGTCGTGGTCAAAGATGAGAAGTTTGGCCGAGACCGAGACCGCGGCTCTTCGGATTTCGTCTAATTTTCCCTTGCCAATCAGGGTAGCCGGGTGGGGCCGATCACGATGCTGGAGAAACGAGCCGGCGATACTTGCGCCCGCGCTCTCGGCCAGCAGACGCAGCTCTGAGAGCGACTCCTCGGCACTGAACGCGGGCACTGGCCGAGCTTTCCCGCCGCCTCCGATTCTTGAAGGATCGCCTGTGGGCTGCTTTCCTGCCGTTCCCGACCCGGGTGCCGATTGCGAAGCGGCTCGTCTCCCGGGCTGGTAATCAAGCCCCACCAGAAAAGCGCGCTCGCCAGACGCGCTCAAGTTTCTGCCCTCCTGAGCAGTGGTGGTTTTCCCGGAAACGCTGCAATTAGAACTTCGCAAACGAAAGACTTCCTAGCCTTCAGTTCCGGAAGGAGCGATCGTCGTCTCGTGGATGGACGATGGAGCCGCCGCCGGACGGGGCTCGTGATGCGCCGCCTTCCCCATCACCACGGTGGAAATTGCGTGCTTGAATATCAGTTGCTCCTGGTTGTTCGATTCCAGTACGACAGAGTATTTGTCGAATGAGCGGATCCGGCCAGTCAGTTTCACTCCGCTGAGCAGGTATATGGTGATTGAAATCTTTTCTTTGCGGGCGGTGTTAAGAAACGAGTCCTGAATATTTTGTGCCGGCTTGGTTTCCATGCCGATCTCCTTTTCCTGCACCGTTCTTACCATCAAGCCCTCCTCCTTGGATGCGGAGGAGAGCCGGGGGGACAAGCGACGCGAGCCGCTCGGCTTGAGGGCAAGCTGGCCCGCTGCGATAACGTAGGTACAATACGGCCACCGTCGCACATTTTCAACTTAAAGGTGTTAGTCTCACAAGGATCGCGTCCCCGGCGCGGATTCATCGGGGAGGAAGACATGGCCATCGATAATTTGCTGCGCGCATTGGTTCCGAGCGTCATTCCGCCCTCGCCAGCCCTCTCTGCGATGCTGATTCGCTGGGTTCACTTCGTGGCCGGCATAACCTGGGTAGGACTTTTATATTTTTTTAACCTGGTCAACGTACCCTTTATGAAGGAGCTGGATTCGGCGACCAAGGCGAAAGTGGTGCCCAGCCTGATGCCGCGCGCGCTGTGGTGGTTCCGCTGGTCGGCGGTGGTTACGGTTTTGGCGGGATTGACTTACTGGGGGAACAGCATCGTTCGCGTGGATGCCATGAACGGGGGCGCGTCAAGCGGCCGGCCGGTAGGATTATTCTTCCTGATCTGGACAATCGCCTTCGCGCTAATCTTCTTCGCTATCATGATCATGAAGATCAACAAAGGCCCGGTACTCGCGGCCATTGTGATTCTCGTGGTCGCCGCCGCCGCTTATCTGTTTCTCAACTGCAATAATCACGGCTGGGAGAGCAATCGACTTCTGTCGATTGGCATCGGCGGCGGCATTGGCTGGATCATGATGCTCAACGTCTGGGGCATTATCTGGCGCATGAACAAGAAGATCATCGACTGGACACGGGATTTCAAGAACAACGCCACGCCCATTCCGGCAGAGTCGGTTGCCCTGGCACGGCGAGCGTTCTTGGCGTCGCGCACCAACGCTTGGCTCTCCCTGCCCATGTTGTTTTTTATGGGTGCGGCCAGCCATTACCCCTTCCTGGGGCGATAAGCCCCGGTAGAGTTGCCGATGACGGAATTCGGATTCGACCTGCATTCCTACGCTCATGGTATTCGCCTGTTTAATGAAAGAAAATTCTTCGACGCCCATGAGGTACTCGAGGAAGTCTGGCGAGTAGCGCCCCGCGACAGAAAAAAATTCCTGCAAGGTCTAATTCAGCTGGCGGTAGCCTTACATCATCATTCCCGGGGCAATCGAGTGGGGGCGATGTCGTTGCTGCGGCGGGCGGCGCGGAATCTTGGCAGCTACCCGGAAGACTTTGCGGGCATTTCTTTGAAGCCGCTAGTCGAGCGGATGCACCAATGTGCCGATGCGCTCGAACGGGGGCTGCCGCTGCCTTCCATTCCCCACCTCGAGGAACCCGAATGTTAGAATTTCCGCTTCCATGAACCATCGCCCAAGCGCGAGCGCGAGCCGCTCGGGAGCCGCTTCCAGGCGCTTCGATGCCGTGCCTTTGCTGGATCTCTCGCGGCAATATCGCACGATCGCCGACCAGGTGCTGGCTGCAATCGAGCGGGTATGTGCCTCGCAACGCTTCATCTTGGGCGAGCAAGTTGAAGCCTTGGAGCGGGAAATCACGGCTTTCACCGGGGCGGCCGCTTCCGCTGCCTGCGCCTCGGGAACCGATGCCCTTGGGCTCGCGCTCCTTACGTTGGGGGTGCGCCCCGGCGATGTCATCATTACTTCGCCTTTCAGCTTCTTCGCCTCCGCCAGTGCAATCGCCCGCGTGGCGGCGCGGCCGGTTTTCGTTGACATCGATCCCGCCACCTTCAATCTCGACCCTAGACAGGTTCAGGCCAAACTGCGGGCACAAGGCGCTTTCCGGTGCAAGGCGATCCTGCCGGTGCATCTCTATGGGCAATGTGCGGACATGGACACGCTGCGCCAGGTAGCTCAAGAATTCGAGATTCTGGTCGTCGAAGACGCGGCCCAAGCCATAGGTGCAACTTGGAACAATGCCCGGGCCGGTTCGATGGGAGTTGCGGCCGCGTTCAGCTTTTATCCCAGCAAGAACTTGAGCGCCTATGGCGATGCCGGGTTGGTTACGACCAGCCAGGAGGAGATGGCCCGGCACATTCGCCAGTTGCGTAATCATGGCAGCGCGCAACGGTACCATCATGATGAACTAGGCTGGAACAGCCGTATGGACGAGATCCAGGCGGCTGTGTTGCGCGTCAAACTTGCTTATTTATCGAAGTGGAACGAGCGGCGGCAAGAACACGCCGCCAGCTATGACCGGCTGTTGGCCGCTGCGGGCCTGGTTTCCGGGCAGGCTACTTCGCCCCTACGCCTTCCCTACCGTCATGCTCGTGCCGGACACGTCTTTCATCAGTATGTGATCCGAGCTTCGCGCCGCGATGAGCTGCGCAGCTTTATGGCTGAGCGCAGGATTGAAAGCGAGGTGTACTATCCGGTTCCCCTGCACCTGCAGCCTTCCTTCAGCTATTTGGGATACGCTGCCGGAGATCTTCCTCAAGCCGAGCAAGCCGCCGGCGAGGTTCTCGCCTTGCCCATGTTTGCCGAATTGACAGCCGAGGAGCAAGCTCGGGTGGTAGAGACCATCGCCGAGTTCTATTCCTGACGCTCAGCGAGCGGCTCGTCGTCAGCGACGATGTTTCCGCACCATCGGCTTCTCGCCTGCTTCTCCGGGCGCCAGCACGCGTCGCACGATGGGCGTATTCAACTTGTACTTTCGCGCTAAGACGTTTGCCTCGTCATCTTTCAGGCGTAAGGTGAAAGTCGGCAGGGTTCCTTCTTTCTCGAACGACTCCTGGCCAACCAGGACCGGCAGCACACCGTCGAGGTTTCGCTCGCGGTATGCGGTCTCGTATCGGTGCCTTCGCAGGTTCCAGGTAAAGACCCGAATCTGGTCGAAATCGCATGGCATGCCATCCTTGGGCTGGTTGAGCAGGACCAGATATTCGGGGACTTTCTTGTCGCCGTCTGCGACCGAATCGAGGACAAAGAACGCCTGAATGCGCTGTCCCTCCGCATATTGGGCAATTTCAAGTGGAACATCAATGTCGACCATATGGGCCAGGACCCAACCCGTGCGGCCGTGGGAATCGCGGACCAGCCACCAGTCTTCCATCGCCCGTTTCGGCTGTCCCTTATTGGCCGGCGCACTCGCGGGGAGCACAAACGGAGTCGCTTTCTCCGTTGTAGCTCGCTCGAGGAGGGAAACCTTGTCGCCGCTCGAGAGCTGATAGAGGTGCTCGGAATCACGGGCCGCCTCCAGGTGAAGATTGGTGTCATTGCGCGCCATGCCCGTCGCCTGGACGGGATCGCCGCGGTGATCTTCTCCGAGCTTCTCGAGCTCGCCATATGTTTTCTGACTGACCAGGTAGCGCTGCTCCATCCAACCTTCGCCACCGCTCGAGGTGCGCACCTTAACGAATCGCCGCTGGTGATCGAGCACCTCCACCCGATCACCGCTCCTGACCACGCCAACTTTATTGAAGACCGCGGCCACCTGATCGCGCAACGCGACTTGCGGAGCCGAAACATAGTTAATCTCGAGAACCTTGCGGCCACGTCCGCAGCCGCCCGCCACTAGCCCCGGGGTGAGCGCGAGGACGAGAAATGCGGCTCTGTTCGGGAGAGATCTCACGAGGGTAGACGAAGCACGAGGGCGCAGAGAAGATGACTGCGAGGCACGCACGGGGACGCCGTAATGCGCGATTGGGACCTCACTGGGTAACTGTGACCTGGACCGACCCGCTGCCACTTGAGGTGGTTGCCGTAATGGTGACCGACCCGGTTCCTTCCAGAACTCCCGTGCCACCGGCCGACATGGTGATGATGCCGGGAACACTTGAGCTCCAAGTGGCCGAACTTGTTACATTGCTCCCGTTCTGGGTGGCAGTAAAGGTGACGGACGTACCAGTTCCGCCGTTGCTCAAGATACTGATGGAATTGCCGGAGTTGGAAGTGACGCTGATGGCTGAGGACGCTCCCACGGTTACGCTGGTTGAGCCGCTGGCGGTTCCCGAAGTGGCCGTAATGCTGACTCCGCTGGTGGTGTCGGCCAGAGCTTTGATAAGCCCGGTGTTGCTGACGCTGACCTGGCTAGGAGCCGAACTGGTCCAACTTACGTTCGAGACACCGCCCGTAGTTCCATCACTGAACGTTCCGGTTGCCAGCATTTGCAAGCTGTTGCCAATCTGCAGATTCGGATTGGCGGGCGTAACCGTAATGCCCGTCAGAGTGGGCTTCACAAAGAACCCGCGGCATCCGACCAGAGTCCACAGCAAAGCGAACGTCGAGGCCGTCAGCAACCGGGCATAGCGCCTGGAACTCGGAATCATGGCAAGGCCTCGGGAACCATCTGCGGACGATTGTTCGTGGCGTATTGCCGATTGTAGCAGATGGAATTTTTTCCCTATTTACTCCTAAGGACACGAACTTAAGAGACGCTCCTGACAACGAACGCCGCCCCGGGCAACTCTTGCGAGTTTTTCTTCGCTTCTCGCGCCATGTAATCTTGACCACATATGGAGAGATGGTTTCGCCTCTCGGCCGTAGTGCCGCTGGTCTTTGCAGCATGTACCCTCGCCTCGATTTACCGAGGACAAAGCGCGCCCACCTATCCCAGCCATGGCATCACCTCGCTGGTCTGCACGCGTTGCGTGCGCGCGCATATGGAGTTCCTGGCCTCTGACGCCTTGCGCGGGCGGGGTAGCGGAAGCCACGATGAATTGGTGGCCGCGACCTATATCGCGGCGCAATTTGAACAGTATGGAATTGAGCCCGCGGGAGATGCGGACGGATTTATTCAGCAGGCAACGATTCCGGGTCAGGGACGGCCAAGGCATACCTGGAACGTGATCGGCAAGATCCCGGGCGCTGACCCATCCCAGGAGCACGAAGACATTCTTCTCTCCGCGCACCTCGATCATCTGGGGGTGGGAAGAGCGGTCCACGGCGATCGAATTTACAACGGCGCCGACGACGATGCTTCCGGTACAACTGCGGTGCTCGAGTTAGCGCGCGCCCTGGCCGCCCGCGGTCGGCCCCGACGTACGGTGATCTTCGCCCTCTTTGGTAGTGAGGAGCAGGGCGGGTTAGGAGCGAACTATTTCCGCGCGCATTCTCCGGTTTCGTTGAACCAGATCGCGGCTTTTATTGAGTTTGAGATGATCGGCCGTCCGGATCCTTCTGTAGATGGCGATGCGCTCTGGCTGACAGGATGGAACCGCTCCAATCTTGGTCCGGAACTTGCCAAGCACGGTGCTCAGCTGGTCGCCGATCCTCACCCCGCCGAAAATTTCTTTCGGCGCTCGGATAATTATGTTTTCGCCCGTCAGGGCATAGTCGCGCAAACCATCTCGAGCTATGGCTTGCATGGTGATTACCATCGGCCGAGCGATGATCTGGCGCATATCGATTTTGAGCACATGAATACGGCCATTCAATCCCTCGTGGCTCCCGTCCTGTGGTTGGCAAATTCCGATTTTGTGCCCCATTGGACGGAGGGAGGACAGCCCTGATCGCTGCGATGGGCGGTCACCGCTGTGCCTGCTTTACGGTGAGCCAGCTGGCCGCTATAATCAGCCTTCGCGAGAGAGAACCTGGAAGAGGATCGAATGTCAGCCCCCTCACGACGACCGGAAATTCGCCGCCGCCGCACCCGCAAGGAAAAGATTAGCAAGCTTCGTAAGCAGCTGGCGATGTCCACTTCAGAGAATGACAAGAAGCGCGTGCATGCCAAGCTCGAGCGCCTCGCACTGGCAGCGCCGGGCCAGGCTCTCAGCAGTTAAGAATTAACCAGTTTTTCTCCCCGCTCGCGGCTGCCTTTTTCGCTCCATCTGCCGCCCACCACTTCCTCGTACACTTGAAAGATTCGGCGCGCCGAACTATCCCAGGAGAAGCGCTTCGACTGTTCCGAGCTGCGCTGCTTCATCTTCTCTCGCAATTCTTGATCGGTGAGAACGCGGTGCAGGGCGCGCATGATCTCAAAGACGTTCTCCGGATTGACCAACACCGCGGCAGTGCCGACGACCTCCGGCAGCGAGGACGTGTTTGAGGTGACGACCGGCGTGCCGTGTGCCATTGCTTCCAGGGGCGGCAGCCCGAATCCCTCATACAAGGAAGGGAAGACAAAAACCTTAGCTTCGTCGTAGAAAATCCGCAGTACCTCAATGGGAACGAACCCTAGAAAACGAACCTCGTTCTGCACGCCGCTTTTAACTACCGTCCGGCGCAGGTCAGGGTGCTTGGACAGCTCGTCCCCGATGATGATCAGCTTCAGGTCCGGATAGAGGGCATCTTTCTCGAGGGCCGCCTTCAAGGCCGAAAAGGCCTCGATGATGCGCACCAGATTTTTATGGGGGCTGATCCTGCCGGCATACAGCACAAAAGGGTAATGCACCTGGTAGCGCTGCGCAATGAACTGGTGGTCCGCTTCGCTGGCGTGTCCATGAAGAAATCTCTCGTCAATGGCGTTATAAACAGTCTCGACCCGAACGGAGGGAATGCCAAACAGTTTTTCCAGTTCGCTCTTGGTAAATTGCGAAACCGCAAAAATCCGCGCCGCACCTCTGAGCACGCGGCGAGTCATGTGAAAATGCAACGATCGTCTCACATCGGATTGGCCGCGCGCGCTTGCCATGTGCTCGAGCACATCGTGCACGGTCATCACGTACCGGCACGGCAGGGCTCGCGGAATCCAGAAAAGATGCGGGATGTGCACCAGATCGCATTCAAGCCGTCGCACGGTGGTACGGAAGGCGAAGTATCCGCGGGTTGAGTTCTCCGGCTCGCAAAAGGAAACGCTGTCGAAATTTGCCGGCAGGGTTCCGATTTCGCCTGCTTTGTCGGGAGACCCGATCAGGTAATAGCGGTTCTGTCGATCGAGACGGCTGAGCGCGCGAACGATGTTCCGGATGTAGGTACCGACGCCAAAGTCGGTACTACGCCGGATATCGAAGGCGATCTTCACGACAGTGATTTAACCACAGAGCATAGCGGGCGAACACCGCGGGAAGTAACCTGGGCTGCGCCGCGCCAGGGGGTGCGATTAGACTCTGGTCTCTGCCTGGGCCTTAGCGCGCCGCGCCCCATAGAGAGGAAAGGCCTCGGCGAGCTCGCCCACCGTCCGCCGAACTCTCGCAAGGAGCGAGGCATCGCCCGCGTTCTGGAGGACCTCGGCAATCCAGCGCCCGATTTGGCGCATTTCGCCTTCTTTCATGCCTCGCGTCGTGAGGGCTGGAGTGCCGATGCGAATTCCGCTCGGCTTCAGGGGGGGATTGGCATCAAAAGGAATCGCATTCTTATTGACCGTGATGCCGGCCTCCCCGAGCGCCTTCTCAGCCTCGCTCCCCAGCATTCCCCGCGAGAAAACATCGACCAACAGCAGATGGGTGTCTGTACCTCCGGAAATGATGCGGAAACCCTCGGCCGCCAAGCTCTCGGAGAGTGTTCGGGCATTCGAGACAATCTGGGCGGCATAGTTACGGAATGAAGGCTGCATGGCTTCCTCAAACGAGACCGCCTTGGCGGCAATGATGTGTACCAGAGGTCCACCCTGCATACCGGGAAAAACCGTTTTGTCGATGGCGCCGGCATACTCGGCTTTGGACAGGATCATGCCCGCTCGCGGGCCGCGCAGTGTCTTGTGCGTGGTTGTGGTGACAATCTGGGCATAGGGGATGGGTGAGGGATGAGCGCCTCCGGCCACGAGCCCGGCGAAGTGCGCCATGTCGACCAGGTATAAAGCTCCGACTTTATCCGCGATGGCGCGCATGCGGGCGAAATCAATGACCCGCGGATAGGCACTTCCTCCTCCGATGATCAGCTTCGGTCTTTCCTTCTCAGCCAGTTTTTCCAGATCGTCATAATCGATGGTTTCCGTTTCCCGGGTGACACCATAGGGAACGATTCTGTATGTCTTTCCCGAAAAATTGAGATGATGTCCGTGGGTCAGGTGCCCGCCGTGGGCCAGATTCAATCCCAGGATGGTGTCGCCGGGCTTAAGAACGGCGGCGTAGGCTTCCATATTGGCCTGCGAACCCGAGTGGGGCTGAACGTTGGCATGCTCGGCGGCAAACAACTTCTTGGCGCGCTCGCGGGCCAGTTCTTCGATCACATCCGCAAACTCGCAGCCCCCGTAATAGCGTTTCCTGGGATAGCCCTCGGCATATTTATTCGTAAACACCGAACCCATGGCTTCGAGCACCGCTTCGCTGACAAAATTCTCCGAGGCGATCAACTCCAGGCCTTCATGCTGGCGCCGGACCTCATTGTCAATAGCGACGGCTACTTGCGGGTCAACTTCACTGAGCGGGCGGGACATTCGATCGCTGTTCATAGCCTGATTAGCTCGGTAGCCTGCGGCTCCTGCCTCCAGAATGTTTTTGCTCGTGCATCTTGCCGTGCTGCCGGGAGCGCTTGCCGCGATAGACCTCGGGGTCGTGAATCTCCATGTGCCGCTCAGGAGATTGTATAGGCCGGAAGCCGAAGCGGGCATAGAGGCCGTGGACATCGCGCGTCACCAAACTCCAGCGCCGCAGGCCCTGTAAGTTGGGGTGCGCGCGGATACGCTTCAGGAGAAGCTTGCTCAAGCCCTGACCGCGAAACTTCTCGATGACAAAGACATCGCCCAAGTAGGCATAGGTGGCAAAGTCCGAGATTACGCGCGCGAACCCAATCTGCTGGTCTCCCCGGTAGAGACCAAAGCAAAGTGAATTCTCGATGGATCGATCAAACGTTTCCTTAGGGATGCCCTTCGCCCAATAACAGCGGGTCAGAAAACTATGGATCAGTTCCCGATCCAGCCGGTCTTTATCCGTACTGATGGCGAACTCGCTTGCCGCCGTTGGGCAGGGCTCAGGCATGGCTGGAATCTTTCGAACGGGAACCCCTAGAGTCTTCCCCATTCTACGCGTCGAAGGCGGTCCGCAGAAACGAGGCGATCTGCCATCCATCTACGTATTTGTAGGGTGTCTCGCCTGTGGTGTAGTGGCCGCAAGGCAAGGCAACAACCTTGTAGTCAAGCTGACGGCGGCGAAACTCGGCTACGACTTGGCGTGAAAGTTCGGGCAGGAAAGTGAGATCGAATTGGGCATAGACAACCAGCGACCGCCTGGGATAGCGGGAGAATTGATCGAAGTAGGACAGCGGGCTGATAGCAGCCCAAAGCTTTCGTAAACGGTCAACGTCGATCTGCTTTTCGAGGCCGGCACGGATGTGACGGGTGGATTGTCCATGCCAGACCACATCAGCAAAGTATGTGGAAGCATGGTTAAAGACCGCCACGCGAATGCGCGGATCGTGCGCGGCCGCCAGGAACGCGCAGCACGATCCCAGGCTGGTGCCGAGCACGCCTAGACGGTTAAACCCTTGCTGTTGGAGCCAATCCAGGCAACATCGGATGTCAATGACTCCCTGGCGTACCGCGTCGATCGTGCGTCCGATATTGGCCGAGACGGCATAGTCGGCGCGCCGAATCTCCGACGGCATGCGAATGTCGTGATAGGGCATGCTCAGTCGTAAGACGGAGATTCCCATCAGATTCAGAAGGCGGCATAAGCCGCTATAGGAAATTGCATCCGAGTTCCAGTGTGGCAACAGCACCAGGGCACGGCGTCCGGGCGATTGAAACCAGCGGGCGTTCGCCAGGTTATTCTCCCCATAGCGGGTACGGACCGGCGAGGTGAAGCGGAGAAACTCTGCGTAGGTGCCTCGTACTTTCTGTTCCAGCTTGCGATCCGGCACTTCGCGCGTGCTGAAGACCTCAACCTCACGTCGTTCCAGGCGAAAGTCGCCGGGCTGAAGATAGGAAAAAAACTGATCGCTCTGCGCGAGGATACGGGCGTTATAGTCGGCGAAAAATTTCTCGGGATCGGCCGTGATTTCCTCAGGCTGACATCCGTTGCGGCAGGGCCAAGTCTCGGACCACTCGAGGCCCCATTCGAGGGGGCGAACCACGCGATTATGGTCCACCGAGGTGAGTCGATGCTCCCAGTCGTGCATCCATTGCTGGTACAACCCCGCCATCGTCCTCTCAAATATTAGCAAAGCAGCCGCAGACCAAGACAGTGATTAGTCCCCTCGCCGGTCTTCATCAGCCTTTGTGGGGGAGGTACGGGACAGCGGCGCAGAGGCGCCCGATCTAGAGAAATCACGCAGCCCGAAATGTCACCTGGCTTAAGCCGTATAGCGTCGCGGAACACGTTTCGAAATGGCACAAAGAATCTCATAGGCAATGGTATTGGCCATGTCGGCGTGTTCCTGTGCGCTCACCGTCAGGCCATCGCTGGTCCCCAGCAGGATCACCTCGTCTCCTACCTCCACGCGAGCAATACCGGTTACGTCGATCAAGGTGAGATCCATCGAGATCAGGCCAATGATGGGAGCGTAGTGATCGCGCACGATAACTCGCCCGGCGGAGGAAAGTGCGCGATTCAGGCCGTCAGCATAACCGACGGGAAGGACGGCGATGCGGGCTGGGGTTTTGGTCACATAGGTTCCGCCATAGCCGAGCGCTTGATTTGCTTCCATATCGCGCAGGGCCAAAATACGTGTCTTCCAGGTCAAGGCAGGTTTCACACTCACCCTGAGCGCGCTGCCGCTGACCTCTCGTCCGGCGCGCTGAAAGGGCAGATAATACCCGTAGAGAGCCAATCCAGGCCGAATCATATTGTTCCAGGTGGTGCGGCGAGAGATTACCGCCGAGCTGTTGGCGACATGCACCAGGGCGGGAGTCAGCCCAGCTGCCCGCAGCAAACCCCGCGCCTCATCAAAAGTCTTGAGTTGCTGTTGGACAGAAGGGGCGTCCAACACCTCCGCGCAAGCAAGGTGGGTGGACAGGCCTTCGAGGGAAAGATGGTCGGCGGCCTTTAGAATTTCGATAAGGCGTGGCAGCATCTGAAGGCCGACGCCCAGTCGCCCCATGCCGCTGTCCACCTTCAGATGAACCGGATGCTTGCCGACGCCGAGCTTGCCGGATGCGCGATTGAGCGACTCGATCTGCCAGGGCTCCCAAACCGTGGGGGTTAGTCCCAGCCCCACGATTTCCTCCTCTTCGCCGCGCCAGAATCCGGTCATCAGCAGGATCCGGCTGCGAACCGGGGCTTCCCGTAATGGAATCGCCTCATCGAGTGAGGTTACTCCCAGCCAGCGAGCGCCTGCGGCCTCGAGCGCGACGGCACAGTCTACCCCGCCGTGCCCATAGGCGTCGGCCTTGACCACAGCACAGATGGTTACATTGCCGCCGACATGCTCTTCGAGGACGCGAAAGTTTCTCCGCAAGGTAGCCAGGGACACTTCAGCCCAGGTGGGACGAGTCGAGATGCGGCTCAGTATTCCTCTGGCAGTGGTCGCCATGCTTGCGATTATAACGGTCGCAAGTGTAACCCCCGGGTTACTTGCGTGCTATTCGTTAGCGATGGCCAAAATTGACGGGATTCGGCCTGCACCTCGGCCGGTTCCCTGTTCCAGAGGTACGGGCGATAACACCATTGCTGTATGGCCTCGGCGACCGATTTGAGCAGCATGGGGTCTGCTGTCAAAACCTCGAGCCTCTCGAACAATTCGCTGTTTACTGCGGCAGCTGTGGGTGAGGAGGAGTGGCTAAAACACGAAACCGCTGTTTGCCGCCGTCTGGAGGGCTAACCCCCGGGTGTCCATCCCTGGCGTGACGCACTCCCGCAAGCGTCCCAAAGTTCGCCTGCACCGGTGTCCTCCCAAACGAGCGGATCTGGCTACTGGCACCGCTCGGTGCAGATTTCGGCTGTGCCATGGATGAATAAGGCCGCACCCAGTGCGGCCCTAACCGAACCTTTGTAGGTGAGGTAGTGCCGACCCTATTTGGGCGGCTCGCTATTTGATGGCTTGCTGGTGGCCGGCCTCGTCGCTGGACTGGATGCACGCGTCGTTCCCGTGGTGTTACGGGAAGCTGACGGCGCGGCCGGCACACCCGCCTGATTGTTGTAGAGTTCGACGATCGGCCGGGTGATATCGACCGATTGGCCGGCCCAAAGCACCGGCCCGTCAGGCCAAGGCTTGGAGACATCGATAATCAAGGTCAGGCCATTATCTTTGGCATATTTGTCGATCACCGGCCCCATCTTCTGCAAAATCTTCTGAGCGATCTCGTTCTGCTGCCCCACAAAATCGTTCTGCGCGTCTTCCTGGGTGCGATTCAGAGTCTTTTGCTTGCTCTCAATCTGGCGTACCAGCGTGCCGCGCGATTCCTCGTTCAACTTAGTCCCCTGCGCGTCTAATTGTTTCTTCAGACTGTCAATTTCGTCAGTCAGCGACTTGATCTCCGTCCGCTTCGGTTCGAATTTCTTGCTCAGCGTGTCAAACTGCTTCTGCCCTTCATTGGTGGCAAGAATCGCGTCTTGAATGCTAATCACGCCAATTTTCGTAGGGCCGGCCACCGGCGCGGTCGAGGCAGTGGAAGCCGATGGCGCTGGTGTTGTGGC
Source organism: Acidobacteriota bacterium (assembly GCA_019244045.1). Lineage (GTDB taxonomy): Bacteria > Acidobacteriota > Terriglobia > Terriglobales > Acidobacteriaceae > Gp1-AA122. Next base: position 39,986 of record JAFATF010000052.1, on the reverse strand, counting down.
CGCAGCCGCGCTGCCAGTTTGGGCCAGAGTAGCCATCGGCAGGGCGATTGCCGTGACTAGAAAAACTCGCATAATGTTGCTGTTCATTGTATAGCTTGAACTCCTTGGAAGAACTCTCTCGGAATTGAAAACGTTTCCCAGATCACCTGGATTGCGCGCTGAGAGAGCAGACCGGCCCTTCATTGGGCAGGGCAGCCGGTTGCACTAGCTCTCGTACCGAACCGGAAAGCGCCGTGATCATCCTCTCAGAATGATCATTCCTCATGGTGCGGGTGAGCACATTATAGGAGCAGCCTCAGTCCAGCGTCAAACCCTTACGACTCTCCGCCGTCCCCTCTCGATCGACCTGCGCCTCCCACTTGAGCCCTAATGTATTCGTGCTGTTTGGCTCTTTTCGCGCCCGCATCAGGACGTTCTTCGGCCTTTGCGCCCGGCCCGCTGGTGAAAAGCGCACAGACTGACCTTAGTTGGCGGCAAGCAGGCGAATCGATCAGGCCAGCTTAGAAGGTCGTGGCCACGGTAAAGCGGAAGGTCTTAAGCGGCTCTTGCAGGCGGTAGGCCGGACCGTACAGAGTGAGCGCCTGTCGATATGTGAAGTCGCCGGCAGCGCCCAGCGGGAACATACTGCGTGTGATGGGGGTGGGAGTAGTAGTCGTGCTGTTGAGGCGCAGCGGGTTATAGGCATAGTAGATGCGGAACGGAGCATTGATGACCGGCAAGAAGACCTGGAATTCCAGCCCGGTTGACATGCGCGGAACCCAGTTGGTTCCGGGGATTGCCTTCAAGTCGGAAGGAAATGTGAGCCGCTGACCACCGACGCAAGTAAGGCCCGGGTTGAGCGCTGGACAGCCGAAGAAGACACTGTTTATGTCTTGCAGCTGGCCGGAGTTAATTCTCAGTTGCGAGCTGCGAAGAATTGAATTGGTGCCCACATCAAGGAAGGGGGCCAGCGCCACCGGGCCCACAATGGTAAAACGGTACTCAGCGTTGCTGACCAGGCTGAAGTCGCCACCTGGCTCTACAATTTGCTGAAAGGGAAGCGAAACCGTGTATGCGCCACGCCGCGGATTGGTGGGGTCCTTGGGCACCAGGGTCCCATCGGGATTGGTCAGGTTGATGGTGACGTTGGTGGGCAGGTAGGCGTAGGGGGAGACGCTGCGAATATCGAAGCCGCGCAAATCATTCTCCCCTCCGGTGTAGAAGCGATCGAAGGGCGGCGCCACCAGCCCTCCATAGCCGCTCAAGAACGAAGCTTGCACACGGTAGCCGAAGGTATTATGGCCGCGCGGATCGTGTTTGGTCTGCATCGGCTTCCAACGCTTGTATTCGAAGATGGGCCGAAGGTACTTGACCGTGCCACCCAGTCCCGCAATTTCGCTCGCCAGGTAAAGACTCTGTCCCTTGTGAGGGCTAACCGGGCTGTCGATGGTGTTGAAGGTGAAACTGGGGATGACCTTGCTGGTGTTGACGCCGTTGAGCGCGTTGGGCCCGGCAAAACCACGGAAGGCGAGATTCTGAAACAGGGACTTGGACGCGTTGCTGAACACCTCGGTCGAGGAATTGTCGAAGGCATAAGTGATTCCCACGCGTTTAAAGGAGCGGTGCAAGGGATAGCTGGTAGAAACTGTGAAGCCAGTATCGGCCTGAGTAAAGTTCTGCAGGGCGTTGAGGATTTCCTGCGAAAAATTGATTCTCTGGCCCGTAAACAGCGAATATTGGGTGGCCTGATTAAAGTTGTATTTCTGCGTGAACACCGTAAAGCCGAATTGCAGTGGCCGGTCAAACAGATAGGGTTCGGTAAAGCCGAAGGTGGCGGCGCGCTGGATGTTCCCGATGCTGGCACTGACATTCAAAGTCTCGCCCAAACCAAACAAATTATTGGTGGAATAGTTGATACCAATAAAGGCGCCTTCAAGACCACTGACCCCGCCGGTTAGGCCGATCTGGTTCTTGCCTTTTTCATGGACCTTGAGCGTCAGATCGACGGTGCCATTTTTCTCGTCCAGCTTGCGCTCGGTTACATTGGGATCGTCGGGTTTCAGCTGCTCGAAATAGCCGAGCTGGTTCAAGCGCAGCAGGCTGAGTTCCCACAAATTCGAGTTATAGATCTGGCCTTCCTCAATGGCTAGTTCGCGGCGGATGACCTTGTCGCGGGTGGTGGTATTGCCCTGGAACTCGATGCGGCGAACATAAAACTGCTTGCCTTCGTCGAGATCGATCTCGAGATTTACCAATTTCTTTTCCTCATCGAAGCTGGTATTCGGCACCGAGGTGAAATTGATATAGCCGTACTGTCCATAGGCTTTGCGCAGATTCTCTAGGCCCTTGGCAATTTTCTCGCGGCTAAAGATATCCCCGTCTTTGATGGGAAACATCGTGCGCAGTCCCTTGGTATTGGGGATTGCCTTGTTGCCACTGAAGGTGATCGAACCCAGGCGATAGCGGTCACCTTCTTCGATGGGCATGGTGATATCGACCGCCTTGCCCTTGCCGTGGATCCAGGGAATGGTGATACCGCCGCCGGTGTCGCGAATCTGCGTCTTCGGCTGTTGGATCAAGGCTTTGAAGTAGCCGCGGTTCTGGTACTCGGCGCGGACGCGCTCGGTATCTTCATCCAGCTTGCTGGCGTCGTAGGTTTTCGAAAAGATGTTCTCCAAGAAGATGGAGTGAGGGATGCCGATGGGCCGCAGGTTCTTCATGGCCGCACGCAAGATCCGTGTGGGAACGTGCTTATTGCCTTCAAACCGGATCTTGCCGACTTTCACCTTGGGTCCTTCCCTAACCACGAAAGTAATACCCACGGCTGCCGGAGGAATGGGCCGGACTTCATTGCGCACAATGGCAAACTGCCGCCCGTGTTCGGCCAGCAGTTCCTTGATGGTGACCTCGGCTTTTTTGACCTTGGTGGGATCGTACTGGCTCTCGACCGAGAGTCCCACTTTGCGCTCCTTAAATCGATCCAGCACGTCGCTGGTAGAGACCGAGTTTAAGCCCGTGTAATTGATCTCGCGGATGGTGGGACGTTCCTTCACATAGATGTGGATGACCCACCCTTTGGCCGTCTGTTCGCGCTCAATGCGCAGATCTTCGAAATATCCAGTGTTCCACAATGAATTGAAGTCACGTTCCAAAGCGGCGGGATCGTAGATATCGCCCGGCTTGGTAAAGATACGGGATTTGATGGTATCGACAGGAATGCGGCGATTGCCATGAACCCTCACGTCCCCGATAAGGTTTTCCTGGGCCAAGAGGGGCAGACAAGACAACAACAAAACCATCAGAGCATGGAAAATCGCCCGGCCCTCAATTTCTGGCGCCACAGGGAAAGTGGAACGAAGCGGGGTGTTTAGCCTGGCGAGCGCGGTTCTGATGTCCCGTGGCCTCCGATTTTTGCGGGCAGAGTGAGACCCACTCCTCGTTACGGCAGGGCTTTCCTGTTGGCGACGAAGAATTGCAACTACCTCGGAAGCTTGGGACTATGGAAAACGGTCATTATACGGTACGGCATTAGAGAGCGTCCAAAACAGCCCTCACGAAGCGGTCTGTGCGGGCTTATTCGTGACCTGGTTGTTGTCGCGAAAACGCTCTACTTCCACCAAGACGGAATAAAACGTGGCAGAGTTGCCCATGTCGGTGAGTTTTTCTGAGGTCAGGACATTGATGTTCTTACCATCTTCGCTCAACTTCGCCCAATTCAGCTGGGCAGAAACCACGCCCGGGGGCACGCGCTCCACAACGCGAGCTCGGAGGCTTATCTCGCCACGGCGGTTGAACACCCGTACCCGATCGCCCTCGGCGATGCCGCGCGAGCGAGCATCCTCGGCATTGATCTCCAAGATGGGGCTGGGTTGCTCTATTCTTTGTACAGTTGGGATATTGGCGAACGTGGAGTTCAGGAAGTTGTCGGCCTTGCGAGCCAGCATCTCCAAAGGGTAGTCGCCCATGTGGTGATGCCGTGACTCCTCGGGCGGCTGAAAGTCCGCCACTGGGTCGAGCCCCTGCGCCTTCAGCTGGTCGCTATAGAGCTCCGCCCGGCCGCTCTGAGACCAGAATTTGCCCTCGGCAAAGGGCAGGAATGGTTCCCCCGGGAGCTTCAGCCGAACGTGGCCGACTCGTTCGAGCTCCTCTCGATTGATGCCGTCGAGCCAAGGATTACGCGATGCCAGGGCAAGGTCAATCATCTGGTCGACCGATTCATCAAAGCAGGCCTCTTCGAAGCCCATGCGATGCGCCAAAGCGCGAAACACCTCGAGATTGGGGCGGCACTCGCCGAGGGGTTGAATGGCCTGCTCGGAAATCTGCAGGTAATAGTGACCGTACGCGGCCAGAAGGTCTTTGTGCTCAAAAAACGTGGTTGCCGGGAGCACGATATCGGCGTAATCGGTGGTGTCAGTGAAGAACTGCTCGTGCACAACGGTGAATAGATCGTGGCGCGCAAGACCGCGCACCACCAGGTTGTGGTTCGGGCAGACCGCCGCCGGGTTAGAGTTATAAACAAAAAGCGCCTGAATGGGGGGAGCTTCGAGCATGGTCAGCGCTTTGCCCAGTTCGACCATGTTCACGACCCGTGCTGGCCGGCCCAAGGCTTTGTACATCAATTCAGGCAGCTGCAAAGCCTCTTTATTAAGCTGGAAGGCGCCGCTGGTCGACAGCTGGAGACCGCCTCCGATGTCTCTCCAGGAGCCGGTAAGGGCGGGCAACATGCTAACGGTTCGCGTGGACATTCCGCCTCGCTCGGAGCGCTGCAGGCCATAATTGAGGCGAATGACGGCCAGCCGGGTAGTCGCGTACTCCTGCGCCAGCTTCCTAATATCGCTGGCCGATATTCCCGTCCACTGGGCGGCGCACTCGGGAGGAAATTCCTTCACCTTCTCCGCCAACTGGTCGAAACCCAGCGTGTATTGGCTGACGTAATCGGCGTCATACAGGCCTTGGCCGATGATCACGTGCATCATGGCCAAAGCCAACGCCGCATCGGTGCCGGGGTGAATGGGCAGGTGCCAGTCAGCACAGGCAGCGGTTCGTGTTCGGTAGGGATCGATCACTACCAGCTTCGCCCCCGCGCGTCGAGCCTCTTCAATAAAAGGCCACAGGTGGATGTTGTTGCCGTGAATATTCGCCCCCCAAGCGATGATGTAGCGGGCGAAGCGGAACTGTTCGGGCTCAGTCCCCAATTTTTCTCCGATGACCGATTTCAATGCCGTCTCGCCCGCTTCCGAGCAAATGGTTCGCTCCAATTGCGAAGCGCCCAAGCGATAGAAAAAACGCCGGTCCATGGCTGCGCCATTGAGCACTCCCAGCGTGCCGCCATAGGAATAGGGCAAGATCGCCTCGGACCCGAATTGTTGGACGATTTGCCGAAAGCGGCTCGAGATTTCCTCGAGCGCCTCATCCCAGGTGATTGGTTTCCATCTGTGACTAGGCGCCGGCTCTTCTGGCGGCGAGTTGCGACAAGCCAAGGGTCCCTTGGGCCCAAGCCGCCGCAGAGGATGGAGTACGCGAGCGGGCGAGTAGACCCGATCCAGATACTTCGCCACTTTGGCGCACAGGAAACCTTTTGTCACCGGATGGGCCGGATCCCCCTGAATCTTGACCGCTTTGTCACCCTCGACGCTGATCAAGACGGCGCACCCATCGGGACAATCGTGCGGACAGGCGGCATGAACTACCCTTTTCATTTATCTGCTAAGGATTATAGGTGAGCCAAACCTCTGGAAATGGGAAGGTGCTCGAAGACGCTTGGCGCATCGCGAGTCGCGGCGGCGGGGTGGAAATCGTTTGTAGCAGGCTTGCGGAAGAAGAACGAACAAGGGGCGGTGCCTCTCACGCACCGCCCTTCCAGGAGCAGGTGCGATTACGGCCGGACCGCAACCACTCCCACATCTGCCACGGGAAGATTCTGGCCGTTATTGAAGACCAGGCCCACGGCTACAACGTGGGTTGAACCCGCGTTCGCGAGTTGCGAGAGCCCGTTAAGATTAAGGAAGTCGGTACCATTGAACGTTCTTACCGTGAACGGCCCGCCAACCAAGTAGCTCATGAAATCGTTGTCCAATTGGAAGCTGCCCTGATTGGGCGGATTCGCGATGGCCACGCTGCCCTGGACCAGCGAACCCCAGAGGCCTTGCAACCGGAGAGATACCATGGCGGGAGTGAACGCGCCACTCTGATACGTGCCACCCACGAGGATCCTCTGGCCTTGAACCAAGGAAGACCTATCGAACAGCCCCTGCGTGAACAGATTCTCAAAGAAGCATATCTCGTAGTCATTCGAACTGAGGCCACTCAAGTCGACCGTATATACCGAATCCACCGGAATCGAGGGGCTCAAATCAGGCAGCTCTTCTCCCACAAACATGGTGACTACGGGGCCAGGACTGACGGCGAGAACGCGGCCGGAGATAAAGGCCTGGTTGCTAGTGATGACCTCGACGCTGCTTGCCAGAATGCTGCCATCGGCTTGCAAGATCCCCTCGAGGGCAACAATGGCATTCACCGAAATTGACGCGAGGCTAAACGTGCCGTTGTACTGAGTTTGGTTAGTGACGTCGATGGTCCTCTGAAATCCGTAAGGGCCTTGTACGGAAAAGGAATTGGCGGAAGTATTCAGGGAAAGCACCGAACCTACGAACTCGGTAATCTTGCCCAACTTATCCGAGGCAGAAACGGCCGTGATGTCAATCACCGGAGTTACCGTGCCGGTGATGTTGCCGGAATTATCCGTGGCCAAGGACTGATGTAAATCAAAATCCATGTGCAAGCCGGCTAACTGGTTATTGCTGACCACCATTGGATTTCCCGAGGGAAACGCCACCGTCACGGTGGAACTGGTCAAAGTGCCGTTTAAGGTGGTGAGCGACGGTGGATTGGTGCTGGTATTGAGGTAGGAAATCACCGGACTGGCGAGCGTGAAGGTCGCGCTGGTGTACGTACCCGGAGGAACGGCGTTGAAGGCGAGCAACGAACGCAGGCCCATCAGCTTGCCAAAATCGACGGTGGTTGGCTGGGATAAGACTTGGACCGTGGTCGAACTGTTGTTGAGCGTGATGCTCTTGAGGGTGATGTTGAACGACACCACGGACGGGAGCGGGGCATCTTCACCCACTACAAAAACCGAACCCGATTGTGCCCCGCCGCCACCGTTCTGTGACGAATTGGTCCCGCTGCAACCACCCAGCAGGACAGCGATTGGCGCACATAGGGCAAAAAGCAAAAGAAATTTCCTCATCGCAAGCTCCAGAGGTTCCATTTGGGATGTCTAGTTAGAAATCCTAGCGAATACACCCGTACGAACCCAGTCGCTTGCCCGGAGTTGCCGTATCTTTAGTAACAGTGAGCCAGAGGTGACTTCCGTAACCTCGATAGGGCGAGCCGCTGATTTTTGGAGTTCTATCTGAGTTAGCCAAGCAACGGGAAAGCGAAGCTGCCGGCGCTCGCCGGATGAGGGGGAGATTAGATTTCCAGCACTTCTTTCTCTTTGCCCTTGCTCATCTCTTCCATTTTCTTGATCTCGTCATCGGTGAGCCGTTGAATCTCCTCAAGCGCCCGCTTCTCTTCGTCCTCAGTAATCTTCTTGTCTTTGGAGGCCTTCCTAATCGCGTCGTTGCCGTCGCGGCGGATATTGCGGACGGCGGTGCGGTGTTCTTCCAGAATCTTGTGTAAATGCTTGATCATGTCGCGGCGGCGTTCCTCGGTGAGGGGCGGCACCGGCACCCGAATTATTTTGCCATCATTCATGGGGTTAAGGCCGAGTTCGGCGGAGCGAATCGCCTTCTCCATGGTGGCAAGCGAGGAGGGATCAAAAGGCTGCACGGTAATCAGCTGCGCCTCCGGCGCGTGTACTTGAGCAATTTGATTCAAGGGCATTTGCGATCCATAATAATCGACGCTGACGCTGTCCAGCATGTGAACGTTGGCGCGCCCCGTGCGGATGGCCGACATCGCCTTACGGAAGTCTTCGACCGCCCGTTCCATGCGAGTCTTGAGCTGCAGATAGATTTCTTTCAAACCGGCCACGGCTGCCATTGTGGGTTGAGCCATATCAGCTCCACATCAGATGGAATGAAAACGTTGCATTATAAACCCTCAAGCGACGAGGAGGTTTCAAGGAGAATTCCTGCTGGCTAGATTCCGAGTTTCGAAAACAGGCGGGCCGTCGGCTATTCGGGCCAGATGGCGAAACTTGGTTCAGATGCCCGCGCTTACCAGAGAGCCGATTTTCTCTCCAGTAACCACCTTCCGGATATTGCCACGCTGGTTCAGATGGAAGACGATGATGGGCAGATTATTGTCCTTGCACAGCGAGATGGCCGTCGAGTCCATGACCTTCAGGCCCTTTCTTAACACATCCATGTAGCTGATCTCGCTGAATTTCTTGGCATCTTTGACCAGCAAGGGATCGGCATCATAGATACCATCGACCTTGGTGGCTTTGAGGATAGCGTCGGCTTTGATTTCCATGGCGCGCAGCGAGGCGGCCGTATCGGTGGAGAAATACGGGTTGCCGGTTCCCCCGGCAAAAATCACCACGCGGTTCTTCTCCAGATGCCGGATGGCGCGGCGGCGAATAAACGGCTCGGCCACCTGGTTCATCTCGATCGCCGATTGCACACGGGTAAAAACTCCTCGTTTTTCCAGGGCATCCTGCAAGGCGAGAGCGTTGATGACGGTGGCCAACATGCCCATATGATCGGCCGAAACCCGGTCCATGTCTTTGGCTTGCTCGGCTACCCCGCGAAAAAAATTGCCACCCCCTACAACAATTGCGATCTGCACCCCCAGGGAGTGCACGTCGGCCAGTTCTGCGGCGATTTCGTGGATACGGCTAGTGTCGACCCCGAATCCCTGGCTGGCCGCCAGCGCTTCGCCAGACAGTTTCAGCAGCACGCGTTTGAAGATGGCGGTCGGCATTGTTTAGAAAGCTTTGAGCGTCGCTTGGCCATAGCCCGGCTCTGCCGCATAGCATACTTGATGCCGCTGACCTAGAACGCTCGAAATTCAAGGGGGACAAACTCCCCCATTTATTCGGCCTTTGCTTCCGGCTTGCTGGTGGCGATGGTTTCACCCGCTTCGCCAACCTTGAAGCGAGCAAAGCGACGGACGCTGATATTCTCGGCCAGCTTGCCAATCTTGGTTGCGATAAGCTGGGAAATTGAGACCGTCTGGTCCTTGATGAAGGGCTGCTCGTAAAGACAGACCTCCTCATAGAATTTCCCCATTTTGCCTTCCACCATTTTCTCGGCAATGTGGTCGGGTTTGCCGCTGGCTTTGGCCTGCGCCAAGTAAATATCTCTCTCGCGGGCATAGGCTTCGGCGGTGACGTCCTCTTTGCGAATGAACTTCGGATCGGAGGCGGCAATGTGCATGGCAATATCGTGCACCAGCTCTTTGAAGTCATCGGTGCGGGCCACGAAGTCGCTCTCACAGTTCACTTCCACCAGCACGCCGATCTTGCCTCCGGCGTGGATGTAGCTGGCGACTGAACCTTCGCTGGTCACGCGTGTCGCCTTTTTCTGCGCCACGGCGGCGCCGCGCTTGCGCAGAATGACAATCGCTTGTTCCATGTCGCCTTTGGCCTCGGTAAGCGCCTGTTTACAGTCCATCATAGGGGCGCCGGTGCGCTCACGAAGATCTTTCACTTGCGCTGCGGAAATATTCACGGTGGTTGTGCTCATTAATTTATCTATTCCGTTTGCCCTTTTCACCGCTGGTCATGGCAATCAACTCGGTTTCCAGCCGAGTTAAAACTGGAAATTGAGCTTCATAAAATTCGACCCGCGCCAGGTCACCCCCGCGGGTCCAGATGCTTCTGCTTCAACCGGGCTTCGCCGCGTTGTACTCTGATCAGCGGCTTGATTCAGGACTCTCTTGCGCCTCCCCTGCAAGCGGTGACTCCAGCTTACTCTAGAACTGGCTCTCGGCGTGGCTGACTTCCCTCTCTTCGCTCTCTTCCTGAACCGACTGCTTGCGCGTGCCTCCCCCCAGCACTTCCTCCATGCTGATGTCCTCCCCTTCGCCGGCTTCCTCTTGCGGAGGCGAGATCTCCGTACCAGCTTCGGCGGGTGCCTCGGTAGCGGCCACCGCAGGTGGCTGGGCGAGTCCTGCGGCACTTGCCAGCTCTTGCCTCTGGACGTCTTTTGCTAACTGCCCCCCTTCCACGGCTGAGTCCGCGATCTTTGCGGCAAATAGGCGAATCGCGCGCAGCGCGTCATCATTGCCCGGGATCACATAGTCTACTTCACTGGGATCGCAGTTTGTGTCCACCACGGCAACCACCGGAATACCGAGCTTGCGTGCTTCGCGCACAGCGATCTGCTCTTTGTTGGAATCGATGACGAAAATGGCGTCGGGCAAGCGGGTCAGTTCCTTGATGCCTGCTAGATTCGCCTGCAAGTGCTTGCGCTCGCGCTCCAACTTGATGACTTCTTTTTTGGGGAGCAGCTCGTATCGGCCATCGCTCGCCATTTCGTCCAGCTCTTTCAAGCGCTTAACGGATTTTTGCACCGTGACCCAATTGGTCAGAAGCCCGCCCAGCCAGCGCTGGTTGACATAGAACATGCCGCAGCGCTGCGCTTCCTCGGCAATCGCATCCTGCGCCTGTCGTTTGGTGCCGACAAAGAGAATAGTCTTGCCGCCGGTTGCTAGATCGGTCACAAACTTGGACGCTTCCTTAAACATTTTGAGCGTCTTCTGCAGATCGATGATGTAGATCCCGTTGCGCTCTCCGAAGATGTATTCCTTCATCTTGGGATTCCAGCGCTTCGTTTGATGCCCGAAGTGAACCCCTGCTTCGAGCAACTCTTTCATGGTGATGTTAGCCAATTAACCTCCTATTTGGATTGCATCCGGTTTTCTCCTTCGCTGCCGGATTTCCATTCCCGTCTGCCCCGTCTCCCGGAGGTGACGGGAAGAATTTTACCCCTACAGACAACGATTTCCACTTCGTTCGTTTGTAGTTCCCCGAGTGATATAGGTTCTTGCTCGCACCGGGAAACCAGAAACTCGAAAACACGCCTAACGCTTCGAGTATTGGAATCTTTTCCTTGCGCCCTTCTGGCCGTATTTCTTGCGTTCTTTCTTACGCGAATCGCGCGAGATTAGGCCTTCGGCCTTCAGTTTCTTGCGGAGCTCGAGATTGAACTCCATCAGCGCGCGTGCGATACCCAGCTTCAGCGCTCCCGCCTGGCCGTTCACGCCACCGCCGGAAACATTCGCCACCACATTGAAGGTGTCGCTTGCTTCCACACTGGCGAGCGGCTGCTTGGCAAGATTGCGTTGCGCGGCGGTAACGAAATACTTCTCGAAGGCACGACCATTAACGGTAAAATCTCCGCTGCCCGGCCGGAGAAACACTCGCGCGACGCTCGATTTGCGGCGTCCCGTTCCGTAATATTGAAGCAAATCTGCCATTCCCGATGTTTGGCGCTCCCCTCCCCGTCGCTCGAAAGCAGCGACTAGGAAATTGCGCCAGGCGACCTTTCCATAAATTCGCTCAACACTCGAGGCATTTCCCGCCTGTACGGTGTCGCGCGGTTTCCCTCAAAATTTGCCGAGCAACGGCCTTGTCCTGGCGTTAGCCAGCGCCAGGCTTTCTGGCTTTTGTGCCTGGTGAGGATGCTTTTCGCCGCGATAAACCTTCAACTTCCCAATCATCTGCTTGCCCAATTTGCTCTTGGGCAGCATGCGCCTGACCGCTTCCTCGACCACCAACTCCGGCCTGCGAGTCATGCGGCGGGTGTAGGCTTCCGTGCGCAACCCACCCGGATAGCCGGTGTAATGCTGGTAGATCTTGGCATCGGATTTCATCCCTGTCAGCTTAACTTTTTCGGCATTGATGACGATGACATGATCGCCCGTATCCAGGAAGGGAGTGTATTTTGGGTTCTCCTTGCCCATCAAAATCCGGGCGACTCGCGACGAGAGGCGGCCCAACGCTTGCCCCGCGGCGTCGACTACGTACCACTTGCGCGCAATTTCCCCCTGCCTGGGGAAATAGGTTGACATCGAGAAATCTCCCAGAAATAGAAAAACGCCAAAAAAGACCGCTGAGCAACCCAATGTGCGCCGACAGCGCAGGGTATTCAGGCGGGCAACCGCAGGACTTCCAAAGACTTAAAGATAACGTAGGGGCCAAGATATTGTCAACGAAACTGCTCGCGCCAGCTCGAGTAACGCGGTGGCTCGAAGGTCGCACTCCAGCACGAAGCATCAGCGTGCACCTCTAGTGCTCGTGATGGGTGTGATGCTCCTCATGCTCGCCGGCTGCTTCGGGCGAAACCCCAAAGGTTTTCTGCCAGTACTCCTTCGCTCCCGGTGGAAGTTTGTCGAGGCGCGACAAGAAACCGGTCACCTTCCAGATGTCCTGCTCGCTCAGCGCCTTGCTCCACGCCGGCATGCCGGTATAGCGAACTCCCGTTCGGACAGCATAGAAGATGTGCCACTCCGGATCATCCAGGGGATCAACCACCAGTTGGGGCGGAGGCGGGTAAAAGGAGCTGTTGAGCGGACTTGGCTTTTTGTCCAGCGCACCATGACATAGGGCGCAGTTCATCGTGTAGATCTTCATGCCCTCGATGAGGTTGCTGTCAGTCGGCGGCACGGGATTGGTGAGGTGAGGAGCACGTTTCTCCATCGAGGTATCGAGGGCTCCCGAAGCAATCCATGACTCGAGACGAGACGGCTGGGCATCAGCATTGGTAGGAGCAAATCCCAAAAGCAAGTAGGCCAATCCTCCCACGGCCATCAGCAAAACTGTAAAGACCACTCCCAGGATGAAATTGCGCATTGTTCCTCCGCAGCAATTTTCCCAAACAAGCCCGAAGTTCAAAAGGTTTATTCGCTCTGACGCTAGTAAGCTTTGAGCCGGCGCGCCTCTCGCACCACATCGCTGACCTTGGGTAAAAAGTAGTCCTCCTGCGGCGGCGAGAAGGGGACAGGCGAATCCTGGGCGGTAACACGCAGGACGGGGCCATCCAGGTCTTCGAACGCCTCTTCATTAATAATGGCACTGATCTCTCCGGCAATACCACCGGTTCTTACGTCTTCATGCACCAGGAGAACTTTGTTGGTCCTTTTCACGGTTCGCACGATGGCTTCGCGATCGAGAGGTGCCAGGGTGCGTAAATCGAGCACTTCGATATCGATTCCTTCCCGAGCCAGGAGATCAGCAGCCTCGAGCGCCACATAAACCATGGCGGCATAGGTAATGATACTGAGATCTCGTCCTGGGCGCGCCAGCCGCGCTCGACCGAGCGGTACCAAATATTCATCGGAGGGAACTTCCTCTTTGATGCGGCGATAGAGATATTTATGCTCGAAGAAAATGACTGGATTGTTATCGCGAATTGATGCCTTCATTAGGCCTTTAGCGTCATAGGGACTGGCCGGACAGACAACTTTCAGGCCGGGAGCATGCACGAACCAGGCCTCAGGATTCTGCGAGTGAAACGGCCCTCCATGCACGTTCCCGCCGCTCGGGCCGCGGAGAACGAGGGGCGCCGGTGCGCTCCAGCGATAATGTGCCTTTGCCACCATGTTCACGATCTGATTAAAGGCGCAGCCGATGAAATCCATAAACTGAAATTCGGCGACCGGGCGCATTCCCGTCAGGGAGGCCCCAAAAGCCGCCCCCACAATGGCTGCTTCGGCGATCGGAGTGTCGATCACGCGCTCCGCCCCAAAGTGATCGATAAAACCGTCCGTGACTTTAAAGGCGCCCCCGTAAACACCGATATCTTCTCCCAGGCAGAAGACAGTCCGATCGCGCTCCATCTCCTCCCAGATTCCCTGCCGGATGGCTTCAAGATAAGTAAGTTGGGGCATGGTGTTCGACTGAGGGTTGGCGATCGCGAAGCCTTTCCCAAGTCACAGTCGGAATCCTCTAAACATCCTTATTTCCGCTCGACCACCACTTGCCTTAGGGCAGTCGTGAGCACAGATTTCGTTACACTCATTTGGGGGACGCCATACCTAGGCTTGACTTCATGGCAGCCCTCGCAATACACCCCGCCCGCCGCGCTTTCCGGTTCGGGCATGGGCGCGGCCACCGCGAAATCGCGATCCACCTCTAACTGGCGTTCGACGTCCGCGATTAATCTTTCATTCTCCTCCTCGGTCAACCATCGCCGGCCCAACAAATACCTCTCCAGGCGCAGGATTGGGTCCCGCTTGCGCCAATACTCAAGAAGGGGTTCTGGAACATATGCGGCAGCATCGTGGATGGCATGCCCTTTCATGCGCATCATTTTGGCCTCGATGAGCGTAGGACCCTGGCCGCGCCGAGCGCGCGCGCAGGCCTCATGAGCCGCGTCATAGACCTGGCAGGCATCGGTTCCATCTACGATGACTCCAGGAATACCGTAGCCGATGGCGCGCTCGGCCAGGTCTTGCACCCGGAATTGCATATCAGCCGGTGTCGAATATCCCCATAGATTATTCTCGACGATCAGCACCAGCCCCAGGGTTTCGACGGCAGCAAAGTTGATGCCTTCGTAGGTCACCCCGGTCGATTGTCCGCCATCGCCGATGTAGGTCATGGCGGCAACGTTGCGCCCCTGCAAACGCGCCCCCAGAGCCACTCCCGAGAGCACAGGAATTAAATCGCCGAGAGTGGAGATGGGCGCGACCACATTTCTTCTGAGGTGATCACCCATATGAGACGACGCGTCGCGACCCTGCGTAGGGGAGCTTGCCTTGGCCATGTACTGCATCATGATGTCGCGGGCCGCAAAACCGCGCACCAGCAAAGCTCCCTGGTTGCGGATCATCGGTCCGATCCAGTCGTCGTCCTCGAGAGCGTAGGCCGACGCGCAGGAGCAGGCCTCCTGCCCCAGCCCAAAGTAGACTCCGCCCACCACCATTCCCTGTTTGTAGAGATTCTCGAGTGCCATCTCCATGCGACGATTGAGCAGCATCCAGCGATAGATCTCAATCAGCTCGGCCGGGCTGAGAAATTGTGAGTCGCGCAGAGGCGGCGGAGGCCCGCTCAGATCGCCTTCGCACCTATAGAGAACCCGGTCTCCCTCCTGGACCTGCTTTAGGGTAAAACAGGGTTTTTCCAGCCGATAATCCTGAATCGTGTAGCGCCGCTCGGAAGTGGCGGTGGGCTGTGGAGCTCCGGCCGGGCGGCTACTTGCCGATGGATCTGTCGCCTTCTTACTCTTGTTTGCCATCCCCGAAAGACCCAAGCTAAGCCCAGTAGGTTTCTTCCTCGTATAGGCGCCGCAACTCAGCAGGCGGTCGCAGGGGTAGCCCAAGCTTATGGCTTAACTGCTCGAGACTCTCCACCAATTCGATCTCGGTTTGAAAGACCTCGGCGAAACTGCGGGCAGCGGCGCCCATGACGCCTTGTAGATCAACTTTGGCGCCCAGCTCGTTTTCCATCGAGGTCACCGGCTTGCAGGAAATGCCGCAGGGGACGATCCACCGGAAATAATCGAGATTGGTGTTCACATTCAAGGCGAAACCGTGCGAGGTCACGCTCTGAGAGACGTGCACTCCAATGGCGGCGATCTTGGCCGGCGGCTTCGATTCGGTCTCCCGTGTCCACACTCCGGTCAGACCGGGCACCCGTTGGCTTAGGACTTTGAAGGCTGCACAGGTCCGGATCAGCACCTCTTCGAGTCGGCGGACAAACTCGACCGCGCCTAAGCTTTTGCGTTTTGTCGGCGCGCAGGCGAACCCGCGCAGGTCAAAGATTGGATAGCCCACCAGCTGACCGGGTCCATGGAAGGTGACATCTCCGCCGCGATCGCATTCGAAAATCCCAACCCTTTGATCCTGAAGCTCCTGAGCGGAGACGAGCACGTGCTCTCGTCTGGCGTTGCGCCCCAACGTGATCACCGGCGAGTGTTCGAGGAAGAGAAGCACATCCCCTGTCGTTCCTTGTTTCCGAGCATCGACGAGCCTTCGTTGCAGGGCAAGTGCGTTGGCGTAATCAATTAGGCCGAGGTGAACTGCCGAGATCAACGCTGCAAACCCCTTTCGAATTCTACGACAGGTCGACGAGACAAAGAAAACTGCGAAACTGCGCACCGGCGGGGGAGCTCGCTTCGCCCGCCGGCACACAGCCGAGTCCGGCGCCGCGCGGTTCGACATCCTTGAGGTCTCCTTTAGGCCAGCAGGCGAGCCGCGTCTTTAGCGAAATAGGTGACGATGATTTGTGCGCCAGAGCGGCGAATGGAGATGAGCGATTCAATCATCACCCGTTCCCTCTCAATCCATTGATTTCGCGCGGCGGCTTCGATCATGGCATACTCGCCAGACACCTGATAGGCGGCCAGGGGTACGTCGAAGCGTTGGCGCGCGGCCGCGATAACATCGAGATAGGGCAGAGCGGGTTTGATCATGATCAGGTCGGCGCCTTCCTCGAGATCGAGTTCGATCTCGCGCATGGCTTCGCGCAGGTTCGCCGGATCCATCTGATAGGAACGGCGGTCGCCAAATTGGGGTCGAGAATCAGCCGCTTCGCGAAAGGGCCCGTAAAAACCGGAAGCAAACTTCGCCGCGTAGGAGAGAATCGGAGTATTCACAAAGGCGTTCTCGTCGAGTCCTCTGCGAATGGCGCCTACGCGGCCATCCATCATGTCCGAAGGGGCGATGATATCGACTCCGGCGCGAGCCAGTGAAACAGCTATACGGGCCAGCAACTCCACCGTGGCGTCGTTCAAGATCTCATACTCAGCGGGCGCAACAGGAGCGGGCACGGCAGAGAGGCTCTCATGCAATGTATTTTTGTCGCTCGCCAGGGCGGCTGTACTCTCGCGCTTCAGCGCTGCGGCTCCCAGCGACTTCCGCTCGGGCGACGAGCGAACCAGGCCGCAATGGCCGTGAGAGGTATACTCGCACAGACAAACGTCACCGATAATGACCAGATCGCGGACCTCTGTCTTCAAGGCGCGCGCTGCCTGCTGCACGATGCCATCTTCGGCCCACGCCCCCGTTGCTAGCTCGTCCTTCTCCCGCGGCAGGCCGAACAATATGACGGAACGAACGCCCAGCGAGTGTGCCTGGCGCGCCTCCTTGACCGCCTCGTCGACTGAGACATTGAAGACTCCGGGCATCGAGCGGACCGGCTTGCGAACGCCCTCGCCGGAGCAAACAAAAAGGGGATAGACGAGGGACTCGGGTGTGAGGCGGGTCTCGCGCACCAGCGAGCGCAAGGGCTCGCTGCGGCGCATACGACGGAGGCGGGTAACGGGAAAGGCCATGTTGTCTGCAGGCCGGGTACGTGGGCTCGATGAATTTTAGCAGAGGGCCAGCAAAGACGCAGAGGGGTAGTGGATCAGTTTGATACCGGCTGTGTAAGCAGTTTCACTTGACGGTGGTGCGGGTCCATGCATACCTTCACGACGTGCCAATGAAGATTGGACAGATTGAAGCCATTTTCCGCTATCCGGTGAAATCCATGCGCGGCGAGCCGCTCGAGCACGTCCTGTTGGGGTGGCACGGGCTCGAAGGCGATAGGCGACTCGCGTTTCGTCGGCGCGATGCGCGCGGCGGGTTCCCTTGGCTGACTGCGGGCAAGGCCCTCGACCTCATCTCCTTCACTCCGCTGCCGCGTGAAAACGGGAAGGGCGAAGCACTGCCCACCCATGTTCTTACACCCGAGGGGAAAGAGATGACCTTATTCGGAGAAACTCTCGCGGCGGAGGTCGGACGACGCTACGGTGCTCCCGTAGAGATGATGCATCTGAAGCACGGTATCTTCGACGAAGCGAACATCTCCGTGATCACCTCTGATACCGTTCGACAGGTCTGCCGACTCGCAGGAAAGACCCCAGACGTCCGACGCTTTCGTCCGAATATAGTTGTCCGATCCCTGCGCGCGCTTGCCTTCGAGGAGGATGAATGGCTAGGCGGTGTGCTCAGGTTCGGCGAAAGCGACGATGCCCCCGCCGTTACCGTCACAATGCGCGACCTTCGCTGCGCCATGGTGAACATCGACCCTGAGGGTGGGAATCCTTCCCCTGAGGTGATGGAGGCATGCGTTCGGGGGAACGAGAACAACGTGGGCATCTATGGCACGGTGACGCGCATCGGTCGACTCTCAATCGGACAGACCATCGTTCTTCATCCGGTCCAAAATCGTTTGCCTTCAAACTGAATGGCTATAGCCGCATGGCCGAGGGCGCGGCTTTGCCCAACGCCAGCGCAACCCGCAATGACCGCACCCTTGCCGGGCGCTCCTCTCCCGCTCCGCGCCCTTGTGTCCTGTAACATGGTCCTGATGCCGCCTCAACCACTGCGTCATACCAGCGCACGTGTCCTCGAATTCGACACCGTGCGAGACCTGATCGCAACCTATGCTGTCTCGCCTCTCGGGCAAGCTCGCATT
Organism: Acidobacteriota bacterium; assembly: GCA_019244045.1. GTDB lineage: Bacteria > Acidobacteriota > Terriglobia > Terriglobales > Acidobacteriaceae > Gp1-AA122. Next base: position 21,652 of record JAFATF010000052.1, on the reverse strand, counting down.
CGAGCGCTTACCCCTTCGACCGATGGGCTTTGGATCGACAACCAGCAACAGCTGGCCGCCGAAATTCGGGAATTCCGTCGGCGGGGCGGACGCTTTGAATTTTCCGGCTTGCTCGCCATCGGAAGGATGGTTGAGAAGGCTCGTATCCAGGGCTCCTCACTGCAGCCGACTGAGATTCGCGATGTCGTGCTGGTGATCGATCGCGCCGCCGAGTGGCGAGAGATCGCGCTTCGGCCTCCGGCCGCCGTCGAAAGCGACTGGGCGGCGGTTCGCACTTTGTCGTCGGCAATTATTGATTTCACCAACCTACTGCGTTCCTTTCGCAACAAGATTTTGCCCGAGGGCACGCTCGATGACCGCGCTTCCCCGGAATTGGCTCGCATTCGCCGCGAGGTCGAGAAGCAGCGCCGTCTGATTCAAGATTCACTGAGAAGCTACCTGCACCGGCTGAGTGAGGGGGGCGCAGCGCAGGACGAGGTGGTTACCATTCGAGGTGAGCGCTTTGTGATTCCCATTAAGGCCGAGCAGAAGCGCCGGGTGCAGGGGGTTGTGCACGGTACCAGCTCGAGCGGGCAAACGGTTTTTATCGAGCCACTCGAAACTATCGAGCAGAATAACGAGCTGGTGCGCTTGTTGGAGGAGGAGCAAGCCGAGATTCACCGCATTCTGCTCGAAATGACGCGCCGCATCGGGGAGCAGGCGGATGCGATCGTCACGGCGGGCGAAGTTCTGGCCGAACTCGAAATGCAATTTGCCAAAGCGCGCTTTGCCGACGATTACGGCTGCGTCGCCGCCGTTATCTCGCCTGCCGGCGGGAGCGCCACCTCGCGGCTTATTCTCGACCAAGCGCGTCATCCTGTACTTGCCCGCAATGTGCAAGCCAAAGGCGGGCGGGTGGTTCCGATCAGTGTCGAGCTCGCGGGGAACGCGAGGGAGCTGATCATCACGGGGCCGAATACGGGCGGAAAGACGGTTGTCCTGAAAACCGTCGCTCTGCTAGCACTGATGGCGCAATCTGGCCTGCCGGTGACCGCCAACCGAGCGGAATTCCCCATATTTGACGCGGTACTCGCCGACATTGGGGACTACCAGTCGATCGAACAGAACCTTTCCACCTTTTCCGCGCATATTGGGCGTATTGATTGGATTTCGCGCGAGGCGACAGCCGAGTCCCTGGTACTGCTCGATGAACTGGTTTCGGCCACAGATCCGATAGAAGGGGCGGCACTGGCCGTCGCCATCGCCGACCATTTCCGGACACTTGGCACTATGACGCTGATCTCCACGCACCACACCTCCTTAAAAGTGTACGGGGCCAGTACGCCGGGCGTTCTTAACGCGGCGGTGGGATTCGATGAAACCACTTTACAACCCACCTACGAGCTGCAAATTGGTGTTCCCGGGGCTTCCGCAGGAATCAACACTGCCCAGCGGCTCGGCTTGAACCAGGCCATCATCGCCTTGGCCCGCCGCCGCTTGAGCACCGAAGCGCAGGACGTAGGCACTTTCCTCGACCGTTTACATGGCCAATTACGGCATACCGAGCGTGAGCGCGAGCGCCTCGAACAGGAACGAGAGCAACTTGAACGGGAGCGGGCGCGGCTGCAGGGCGAGGGCGCGCGCGAGCAGCGCGACAAGGTTCGCGGAATGGAGAAGAAGCTGGAGAGCCTGTTCAAGGATTTCGAGTACCAGGCCCGCGAGGCGGTACGCGGGATCGAGGAGCGTGCGGCCGCCCAAAAGCTCTCCAAGAATGCCGAACGGCGCATGGCGCAGCTCCGCCGCGAGTTCCGCGAACAGTTCGATGCCACCGTGGTCGCACACGTGACCGGAGCAGACCGCGGCGATCCTCATGCCCAGCCCGGGCTGGTACGAGATGTGTCAGAGGGCGACACCGTCAAGCTCAAGTCTATGGGCCGCGCCGCCAGTGTGAAGCGCAGGCTTGATGCTGATCATTTTGAAGTTGAAATCGGCTCCATGAAGATGAAGATCACGCGCGCGGATATCGCCCAGGTCTTGCTGCGGCCCTCGGCTTCGCCGGTCGAAGCGGCGCGCTCCCGCGGTATCCGCGTATCACTCGCCAGCGATGCCGGTGAGTTGAATACACCGTCGGAAATCAACGTCATCGGGCACACCGTCGATGAAGCCACCCGTCGGGTGGAAAAGTTCCTCGATCGGGCGTTCCTCGCAGGATTGCCGCGGGTGCGCGTCATTCACGGCAGTGGCATGGGTATTCTGCGCAAAGCTCTCCGGCAATATCTCCAAAACCACCCGCATGTAGCCTCCGTGTCCCAGCCGGCTCACAATGAAGGCGGGGCGGGAGCGACCGTGGTCGAATTGAGAATTTGAAGTTCGTCCCGTGCACTCAGTTTCGTCCCAGGGAACGAGGTCAGCGATATACTCATCTAACGCGCTCATGAGTGGCCTCGACCGATATCGCGCCGTTCTAGCCGTGTCGCTGCTCGCTTCGGCGACAGGGTGCCTGTTCCGCTCCCATAAAGTGCAACCCCAGGGGACGGCGCAATTAAGAACTGCCAGCCAACAGCAGTTGGTCGACTATATCAATTCGCAGGCGGAGCGAATTAGGAGCTTGCAGGCGACGGTTGACATTGATACCGCCGTGGGCGGGGTCAAGCGTGGAAAAGTTACCGAATACCAGGAAATTCGGGGCTATGTACTGGCGCAAAAACCGGGCATGCTGCGCATGATCGGCCTGATGCCGGTGGTGCGCAACCGCGCTTTCGACATGGTCAGCGACGGCAATCAGTTCAAGCTGTGGATTCCCCCCAAGAACAAGTTTATTAGCGGCCACAATCAGATCACGCACGTTTCCGCGAACGCGCTCGAAAACGTACGTCCGCAGCACCTGTTCGATGCCTTGCTGCTACACCACATCGATCCCGATAACGAGATCGCGGTGCTCGAAGGCGATTTTGAAGCCGTGAAGACGGGGAAGAACGCCGAGATTCTGGAACCGGATTACGTAATTGACGTGATCGGAAAGGGGCAGCGCAACTGGTTTCTTTCGCGCAAGATCACGTTCAGCCGCCGCGACCTACTACCCCACCGGCAGCGCATTTTTGACGAGAGGGGAACACTGGTCACCGACGCGCACTACGATGACTTTCAAAATTACAATGGAATCAATTTCCCCAGTCGCCTCGAAATTTTAAGGCCGGTCGAGGAATATACGATTGTGCTCAAGATCATCAAGTTGCAATTGAATCAAGCGCTCACGAACGAGCAATTCACCCTCAGTCGGCCGCCGGGAGCGGAACTGGTGAATCTCGATGAGCCTAATTCAACCCGAGCCTCCGATGGCGGAAACTCCGAAAAGCCGTAGCTGCTTGTCGGCAACCACCTGAGAAAAGCGCAAGTCTTACCCATGATCAACCGAATGATCTTCGCCAACCTGATCCACCGTCCAGTGCGTTCGCTGATCAGCATTCTCGCCGTCGGGCTCGAGGTAACGCTGATTTTATTGATCGTAGGCCTCTCGCTGGGCATGGTGACTGATTCACGCCAGCGGCAAGCGGGGATCGGAGCCGACGTCATCCTCATGCCGCCGGGCTCATCGTTCATCGTAGGCCTCACCGGCACCCCGATGTCGATTAAGCTAGGTGAAGTACTGAAGAAGCTGCCGCATGTCAGGGTGGTGGCTCCGGTTATAACCCAGGTCTCCACCGCCGGTGCTTTGGAGGTCATCGCGGGCATTGATCTTGCCAGTTATCAGGCCTTGCGGCCATTTCGTTTCCTCCAGGGCGGGCCTTTCCAACAGCCTTCTGACGTTCTGGTGGATGAACTGTTTGCCCGGTCCAAACACGTTAAGGTAGGGAGCGAAATCGAAATTCTAAACCATGAATTTCGCGTTTCGGGAATCGTAGAGCAAGGCAAAGGTGCGCGAAAATTCTTGCCTCTCAGCACGCTACAGGATTTGATGGCGGCACCGGGAAAGGCTTCCCTCTTCTACTTGAAATTGGACGATGCGAAGAACTCCGAGGCGGTCGTCGATGCCATCAAGCGCGTGCCCGGTTTGGGCCGATATGTGGCGACTTCGATGTCCTACTACCTGTCCATGATGACGCCCTCCCAGTACCCCGGCTTATCAAGTTTCCTTACCGTGGTCGTCGCCATTTCTGTGATCATAGGCTTCATTGTCATCTTTCAGGCCATGTACGCCGCCGTCATGGAGCGGACGCGGGAGATTGGCATTTTGAAATCCATGGGCGCATCGAAGCTCTACATCGTAAATATTATTCTGCGGGAGACCGTGCTGCTCGCCGCAGGAGGAATCGTCTTCGGAATTCTCGTCAGTTCGCTGGCGCGCGCGGCCATCCAGCACCGCCTGCCTTTGCTCACCGTGGAGCTGACGGGCGGCTGGATCATGCGCGCCATCATCATCGCCATTCTGGGAGCCGTGGCGGGAGCGCTGTATCCGGCCTTCAAAGCGGCACAGAAAGATCCCATTGATGCGCTGGCCTATGAGTGAAATCGATTAAGGTAGAACCGAGCCCATGTACGCTCGAAGCGCGCCCCAGGGCAGCAATAAAATCGGAACCGGCGAACGTCTGAAGGCCTTACCACACCGCCAAGTGGCGCGAATATAATGTGAGTTGCGCGCGCAGGCGAAATTTCCGACTGAGTGGAAGGAACTATGGCTGACGTGGTGATGCCCCAGATGGGGGAATCGATTTTTGAAGGCACGATTACGAAGTGGCTGAAGAAGCCTGGCGACAGGGTACAGCGCGACGAACCGCTGTTTGAGATCTCTACGGACAAGGTGGATGCCGAGATTCCGGCTCCCTCCTCGGGTGTCCTTGAAGAGATCAAGGTTCCGGAAGGCACGACCGTTCAAGTCAATACTGTGGTGGCCAGTATTTCCTCCGACGGTGGAGCGCAAGCTCCCACCCCCCGAAAACCTGCGCTAAAAGAAGAATCGGTGGCCGAGGCTGCGGCACCCGCTCCCATTCCTACGTCGCAGCCAAAAGCCGCGCACCCGGCCGCGACAACCCCACCGCCCGCTATGGCAGAGCCGAAAGAAGTAATCGAGTTTCCCCCAGGCGAGGAAGAAGATCACGTCCGCTCTTCGCCGCTGGTACGCCGCATCGCGCGGGAAAATAATGTGGAGCTTTCCCGCGTGCAAGGCACCGGGCTGGGCGGCAGGATCACCAAACAAGATATCCTGGCTTACCTTGAGAAAGGGCCCGCGGTCGCGGCGGCTACGGGCGCAGCTCGAGCGGCCGTGTCACAGGTCCCGGCGCCTGCCGCCGCCTCCTCTCCCGCCGCCATTGCCGGCGAAAGCGTTGCCATGTCAGCGATGCGCAAGATCATTGCCCAGCGCATGATCGAATCGCGTCGCACCAGTGCCCACGTTCATAACCTCTTCGAAGTCGACGTGACCCGCATCGTAAACCTGCGCAACAAACTCAAGGGCCGTTTCGAGGAGCGTTACGGCACGCGCCTGACGTTCATGCCTTTTTTTGTCCGCGCCGCTATCATCGCCCTCGAGCAGTTCCCGATTATCAATGCTTCGGTCGAAAACGACAGCATTCACTACCATCGGCATATCCATGTAGGCATTGCGGTGGCGCTTGACTGGGGTTTGATCGTCCCCGTCCTGAAGAATGCTGAAGAAAAGAACTTTCTAGGCCTGCAGCGGGGAATCACGGATTTGGGGGAGCGGGCGCGGACGAAGAAGCTAGTTCCCGATGAAGTACAGGGCTCCACCTTCACCATAACGAACCCGGGAAGTTTCGGTGCGGTGTTCGGGCTCCCGATTATTAACCAGCCGAATGTGGCCATCATGGGGGTGGGCGGAATCGCCAAGACTCCCCTGGTGATTACCGATAAAGAGGGCACTGACTCGATTGCTATCCGCTCTCAGGTTCATCTCACTCTCGGATACGACCACAGGGTTATCGATGGAGCGATAGCCGATCAGTTCATGGCGTTGGTGAAAAAAACGCTGGAGAATTGGGCGGAGGAAATCGGCTAGAGGACACTTTCCTGCCTCGCCGATGAAAGTCGTTCTTCGCATATGCCGTCTAATCTGGGCGGCATGGACCCGCATCTACGACCTCTCGCTGGTCGGCGCCCGCAGCCTGTAAGGCAAGCACCCTCCTGCCTGCCTTCGGACAAAGCTTCGCTTTTTCTCTGGTGGGCAAAGCGGCTGCCGGGAAATTCGTTCGTTTACCGCCGGACGCGCGCATAGGTCGCAAGGAAACGCTGAACGCTTCTTACATACACCTCCGGAAAATCCACCGCCGATCGCCTGGTCTGAATGAGATTCATCGCTTCCATCAGGTTCCAGCTAAGAGAGCACAGCAGGGCCAGCGCCATCATGGGAGCGCGATGCACGCCTGCAGCGCAATGAATGAATAAGCGGGTAGCCGGTTCATCCAGAGCCAGCAGGGCAAATTCGATGCCGCGCTGGAAGACCTGCGGCGGCTTGAGCTTGAAATCATCATCGATGCCATTCCAAAGAACTTCGATCCCGTGCACTTGCGCGAGCGGGGTATCATCGAATTCAATTTGCATGTCAATGATATGAGTAACGCCCGCGCGAGCTACTTCTTCCATGTTCTTGGCATTCCAGATACCGCCTCCAACTGCGATTCGGCCCGTGACCCAGGTCATGTCCATGAAGTAGCCCTACGTGAAGTTTGAGTTGTGCAAACCGGCTTATTAATCTCTGGCTGAATTCTGGGTTCATTGTAAGGCATGGCCCTGGCCTGTGAGGGTTGCGCTCCGGTTTCACAATTCGAATTTGGCCGCGTAAGCAGCTGGCTGGTGGGCGGCCGAACGGAGGGGAATATCCAATCAGCGCAAGGCCTTAGAATTTGCTTTTCCGATGGATACATAAACGGACCATTGAAAGGGTCCGCCACTGCCGCTCAGGATTGTGTGGTTGCTCGCATGCGACCATCTCGGGCGGGGCAATCTGATAATTTTATCTGGTACGCATTCGGCGAGGCATCGAACAGGAGTTTTCGATCATCGTGGAAGATATTCTCAGCGTTTTCCTTCCTTCGGAGGCCTTCATGGAAGAATCAGCCGTTTTCCCGCAACTCTCGCGTCGCAACGAAGACATTGCCCTCGACATGATGAAGTTTATAGCCATGACCACTGGCTATGGTAAGACCATGGCCTCGGGAGTCGGATTCGAGCGCGGCGGCGCTGCTTCTAAACCCGAGGAATATGCCAGCCATTTGCTTGAACTCTATGGCCGCTGCCTGGCCGCCGTGCAGGGCAAAAAATAGGCTCGCCCTCGCTCGACATCTACTAGGAAAAGTGCAAGGAGGAGAAGAAACACCTCGGCAATTTGCTTTCGCCGCGCTGTGGCCGACTTCAAACCGAGGCCCAGACGAAAAAGCGCGGCCGAAGCCGCGCCACGGCAACGATATCCTGATCAGCGACGGCGCCGGCCTTTTTTCCTGGCGGTCTTTTTGCTGCCCCCCCGGCCGCCCTTTTTGGCCGCTCTTTTGGCCGGGCGCCTTTTCGCCGCGGTTCGACGCGCGGACGTTCTGGCGCCTTTTTTGGGTGCGGTCTTTTTCGCGGCCTTTTTCGCGGCCTTCTTCTTGGCCGCTGGTTTCTTCCCGCCGGCTCCGCCGCCCGAGCCAATCGGGGTAGGCGCCGGGCCAATGGACTCAGAATTCCTTTCGCTTTGCCCTAAACCCGCTTCTTCTTCCTCTTCTTCCTCTTCCTCGAGATCTTCCTCCAGCGAATCGCCGTAGCCGGCGCCCTCGCCGTATTCGTCCATCTCATCATCACCTAAATAGAGGGTCTCATCGAACATCATTTCTCCTCCTGCTTTCTTGTTGCTCGCGCGCCTCCCTGCCGAGCATTGGATGCGCTCAGGATTATAAGACTACTTTGCTACAGGGGTTGCTTTGAACGGCGCGCGATTATAGCACAGCATATTTGCTGCACAAGAAAACTGCCGCTTCCGCTCGAAGTGCATATTACACCCACGCGCGCAAAGTGCAACAGCCGCAGCGCGCGCTCAGGAATCTGGCAGAAGGGATCCGCGCACGGGCATGCAACAGGCGTGGCGAGATTCCCGGTCGAAACTGATTTGTGTGTGGCCGCAAGCAGATGCTCCGCCTGAAGCACCAACCAGTCAGGCTAGCGTGACTCGCGCACGATGAGGATCATGCCTGGACGCAAATTGGCCAGCTTACCGTTGTCGCGCTGCAGCGCGGAAACTGTTGTCTTATAAGAAGTTGCAATCGAGCTGAGGGTCTCACCCTGTTTCACGCGATGGCGGAGGACCTGGATGCGAGCGATCGCGGTATTCGTCCTTTGGCCTTTGCTTTTCGCAACTCGGGCGCGGCTCTCGAGGGCATTGGGACTAATCGGGAGATGTACATAAAGTATGCGCCGTCCTCGCAGGTTGTTACTCTTCAACCGGTTCCAGCGCCGGAGCATTTCCGGCGGGACCCCAAAATCGTCTGCCACTCGCGTCACCGTGTCTCCCCGTTTGGTTCGATATGCTACCGCGTGGCGTGAATAGGTTGCTGGATCCTCGGAAAATGCATGTTTTCCCGGAGCGATGGGAATGATGAGCTTTGTGTCCACTTCGAGGTTCGGGCTCGCAAGATCGTTGACCGCAACGATGGCCTTGACGGTGGTGCGATAGCTGCGGGCAATTGAGGCCAGGGTATCTGCCTCCTGGACTTTGTGATACCGCCACCACACTCGCATGTCGGGCGGAATAGCCGCGATCGAGTCTAGGTAGCGACCTTTGCTGCCGGCAGGGAGGTTGAGGTCAAATTCCCGACCCTTGGGGGTGGTCATCCGCAACAGGCTGGGGTTGAGTTCCTGTAGATCCCTCACCGGCACATCAACGCACTCGGCCACCAGCCGCAAATCCACCGGATAGTCGATCTTCACGATGTCAAAAGGAACGGCCCTGTCGGGAATGACATCCTGCAATCCATACTGTGCCGGATTTTTCGCCATGATGGTGACCGCGAGGATAATGGGCACATAGTTGCGAGTCTCCCGCGGCAACACGTTACGGCGGTAGAGTTCCCAGAAATCGGCATACCCGGTGCGCTTGACTGCGCTCTGCACCGTACCGGGACCAGAATTGTAAGCTGCCATGGCCAAGTACCAGTCCCCGAACTGTTGATAGAGATCTTTCAAATGCCGCGCCGCGGCTCGCGTAGATTTCTCTGGATCCTGCCGCTCGTCGAGCCACCAACTGCGCTCGAGTCCATAGCCTTTCCCGCGGCTTCCCATAAACTGCCACATGCCGCGCGCCCCCGCATGGGAGAGCGCCAGAGGCTTAAAGCCCGACTCGGCTTCCGCCAGGTAGATCAAATCCTGGGGCAAACCTTCTTCCTTTAAAATTCGGCGAATCATCTCCTGGTAGCGTCCCGCGCGCGCTAGGGATTGTTCCAGCACGCTGCGTCCGCTGGTTGAAAAGTAGTTGACATAGGCGGCTACCGTGTCGTTCATCATCAGCGGCAGGTCGGAATGTGTAGCTCGCACCTCGGCAGCGGCTTTCGCCTTAACATTTGGATCAACCGGAAAAGTAACCTCATTCGCCTCGTCGATGGGCGCCGGTTCGGACTTTTGCTCCGTGAAGCCATCGCCCTGCTGCAAAGCTGTTAATTCGAGTCCATTAACACCGTCCAACAGTTTGTCAAATTCTTTCTCGAGCCGCTCATCTGCGCTGATCTCGACCGGTCCGGACAGCAAAAGGTTAAATGCACTATCAAAGTTCTGTTTGGCGGCCTCAAGGTGCCCCGCCTGATAATTCCCCAGGCCGGCCTGGTACTCCTTTTCGACCTGCGCTATTAACTGAGTGATGGCATCATCGGCAGCTGCTCTTGTTGCCTGCTGCGGCTCAGTGACAGGTCGACTATTGAGGTCGGCCGCGGGCGGGCCGGCAGCGGAGGCTTTTGTCAGCGCAGGTGCCGTGGCTTGCTTGGGGGGCAGGAGCACGGAAGGTTTGGCGCTCTGGCACGAAGTGGCCAGCCAGGCGGCGATGAGGGACGCGATCAGCAAATAGAGTTTTCTAAGTCTCATCGTTCTCTATCGTTAACGCGACCCCATAGTAGCGGCGGTCAGGTACTTACAGATGTCGAAATCCTACTCTGCGGTTGCAGCCATGGTCAATTCCTCAGAGGTACCGCTGTCCATTACTTTGGGAACCGCAATTACCCGATAACCGGCTCGCACGAGGCTTGTTCGGCTGGACAAGTGGGAGCACCGGTCGAAAGGCCCTGGCAGCGCTTTTCACCTTGAATCGCCAGCCCGCCAAGTGGAATCGAACCATGGAATGAAAGCAATCAGGTCAGGGAAGTGGGCGGCCCGGAGGTGATCGAAGTTCGAGACCTGCCGGTTCCAAGTCCCAAGGCAAACGAAGTCGTGGTGAAAATCGGCGCCGCGGGTGTGAATTTTATTGACGTCTACAACCGCCAAGGCCGCTACCAGGTTCCACTCCCCTTTGTTCTCGGCCAAGAAGCGGCTGGCACAGTGGCCACTGTGGGCCAGGGGGTAAAGGACGTTCAGCCTGGCGAGCGCGTCGCTTATACCAGTGTTCTTGGAGCGTATGCTGAATACGCCGCGGTTGCTGCCGACCGACTGGTGAAAATTCCGCCCCCTATCTCCGATCAGCAGGCGGCCGCCGCCATGCTGCAAGGCATGACCGCTCACTATCTGGCCCATGACACGTTTCCCCTGAAGAGGGGCGATACCAGCTTGATTCACGCCGCGGCAGGCGGGGTGGGACTGCTATTGGTCCAGATCGCCCACCAAATCGGCGCACGCGTGATCGGAACCGTGTCCAGCACGGAAAAGGGCGACCTTGCCCGCCAGGCCGGCGCTGATGAGATTATTCTCTATACGCACTCGGATTTCGAATCGGAAACCAGGCGGCTTACCCACGGCAAAGGGGTGGATGTTGTCTACGATTCGGTCGGCAAAACTACCTTCGCGAAAAGTCTAAACACGCTGCGCCCGCGCGGAATGATGGTGCTTTTCGGCGGCTCCAGCGGAGCGGTGCCGCCGTTTGACCCGCTGGTGTTAACCCAAAAGGGTTCGCTGTTCATAACACGTCCTTCGCTTACCCACTACATCATCACCCAGGAAGATTTGCAAAGTCGAGCGTCCCGAGTCTTTGCCATGATCGAACAAGGCCAGCTGAAACTGCGCATCGAACACCTCTATGCACTGTCCGCAGCGCAGCAAGCCCATCGCGACCTCGAGGGCCGCAAGACCACGGGCAAACTGCTGCTGATCCCCTGAAGTCGGCCCCCGCCGCCGGTCGCTAGTTGGAGAAGCTTGCGATCTCGCCGGTACACACCGCTGTCCTGCACCGGCTAAGGCCAACCTTTGCGCGAGTAGCTCTTCGCATAATTGGGGACAGCTTCGCCTTCGTCGAGGTAAGGATCAGGAATCGGCTCTCCCGCGATAGTTTTGAGTGGAACGACTCCCGCCCAGACCGGGAATGAGCCGTCCTCCTCATCATCGATGGGTGGACCGGTTCGCACCTTGGCGGAAAATTCCTGAATCGGCACACTCAGCACGAAGGTTGCGCTCAACTCCCGAGCGTTAGGCCGGCGTGCCTCCGCCCACCTTCCCGGGATAATTTGCTCCGACAGAACTTCGAGCGCCCTCAGTTTTTCTTCTTCATTAACCACGATGCGAGCTGTGCCCAGGATCATAACCGAGCGGTAGTTCATGGAATGATTGAACACCGAGCGTGCCAGAACCAGTCCGTCAACCAGGGCCACGCTTACACATACCGGCAGGCCTTCGCTCAAGCGCCGCAGCATTCGGCTGGCGGCTGAGCCATGGATATAGAGTACGTCCCCTGCTCGGCCGTAAGATGTGGGTATGACATAGGGCTGCCCTGCGACACTGAATCCCAAATAGCACACGAATCCAGCGTCGAGAATCTCGTAAACTTGCGCCCGATCGTAAACCGCGAGTTGAGGCTCTCGCACCACACGCGTCCGCGCTGACGGCGTATAAGGCTCGGCCATTTGGGTAGCTCTCCCCTGTGCTAAAAGATCGAAACAGAGATGGTATCAGCTATTTTCGACAGCAAGTCCGGAGACGCGGGCAGCTGCCCGCCCGAGAGACGCTCGTCAGGAGCGCATGTGACTTCCCTACCAGTTCAGTTTCAGCGCAAACTGAAATTGACGCGGATCGTACGCCGCCGTGGCTTGTCCCGCGTTGGTGAACAGTGGGCTCACGGCCGACACGTTGTAACGGTTCGCAACATTGAAGATGTCGGCCATCAAATCCATGCTGAGGCGCTCGCCCAAATTGATCCGCCGGCCCAGGCGCAGATCGTTAAACGCCGTCCACGGGGTAGTGCCCGCATTGCGAGCCAGGTTACCGTCCAGGGAAAGAAGTGCCCCGTTGAAGTCTGCCGGACAAGGCTCCTGGAACACGCCTGTCGGTGAAAACTTCGAGGACACCGCTGGATAGGCGACACCGCACGCGGGATTCACGAAAGTATTCGGGCGCCCGGTGAGGGCGGAAAGTTGCAGGTTATCGCCATTGCCGGTGACGATGTTGAAGGGTCGTCCGGAAGCGATCTCGATGATAGGGGCAAACGTCCAATTACTGGCCAGCTTGCTGCCAAATCCTGCTCCCCCAAGCCGGCCGGTCTGATAGACCCCGCTGAAAACAAAGCGATGACGTTGATCAAAGGTCGAGTTAGCCCGGTCGAGCATGGGGTAGAAGCTGTCCTGGGGGGTGGTGGTTGACTCGAGATCGGTCGAATCATCGATCGTATGCGACCAGGTGTAGGAGGCGAGGAATTCGTAATGGCTCCCAAAGCGCTTGCGCAGGTTGGTGGTAAAGGCATGATAGACCGAACTGCCGTTCGAGTAGTTTGCATCCATGTCGCCGAAGGGAATGCAGCCTGCCAAGGTGGTGAGATCGCAATTGCTGTTTAGGCCATAGGCTTGCTGAACTAGGGGCAGTATTTTAAGCACGCAAGCGGCCGCAAGCGGCTGGGTACGATCGTTCAACATGGCGAGAGCGATCGATGCATTCACGCCTGACGGCCGGAAGAAATTTGTCAACCCGGCCGGGACATAAGGACCTAAGGGACCAACTCCGCAACCGCTCACAGTAAAGGGATTCTGTGACGCTGAGGCTCCTCCGCCCGCTATGGCAGCGATCAGGTTCCTCATCATCAAATCCCCTCGCACCGGGTTCGCGTTAATCGGGCGATTTAAATGCCGCCCCCCGTTGAAATTGTAGGCGAGGCTCAACGCATATCCATGGCCGAGGTCACGTTCAACGGTCAAATTCGCCTGCTGGGAGTAGGCGTAAACGAAGTTCTTGGCCTGCGGATATCCGAATGGTTGGAACGCCAAGGGCATGAAGGTCGCGGGGTTCAGATAATTCTGGTTAAGAAAAATGGACTGGGGAAAGCTCAAAGCTTGAAAGCGCTGCTCGTCGGGCTGATATCCGAGCGCGCTCGTCACCGCCGGATTGATCGATGCTGCGCAGCGATTCGCCGGGCTCGCCACATTGATGGGCAGCCCTTGGAAGATGGACACCGAGTTCAGGTTCGTGGGCTGTCCGGGGCCGCTGCAGAGACCAGGCCCGAAGGCGAGTTGGCCGCTGGTCGATCCGTCCGAAGCATCGCCCAGGAAGTACAATCCCAACAGCGGATGGTCATAGAACATGCCGTAGGAGGCGCGCACCACCGTCTTGCCATCCCCCTTCGGATCCCAAGCTACGCCCAATCGCGGTTGGATGTTGTTGCTATCGGTCTGAATGCCTTTTTGCAAGCCGAGGAAGTTGTATCCGGCCTCGGCTAATGCTGTAGGTGGTTTAAACCGCGGGGGGAACTCGACGTCGTAGCGCACGCCGTAATTGAAGGTGACGCGCGGGCTTATGCGCCACGAATCCTGCCAGAACGCGCCCAGAGGCTTGTTGCTGAACGAGTCGCTGGGGCTACCGAGACCTTGAACAAAGGATCCCGGCAACCCAGCCCCATATGCTTGTACGGCACTCAAGCTGGGAAAAGAGAGTCCCGGCACTACAAATCCAGGAAGATCAGCCGCATTGAATGAACCGAAATCATAGACTCCACCGTAATTGACGGTGAAGATGGCTTTCAGTGGCAAGTAGTTGAAATCGACGCCGAATTTAGTCCCGTGCCGACCGATCGTCCAGGAGAAGTTGTCGGTAAACTGATAGCGCTGCTCGGTACGCTGAATGTAGGAGTAAGGCTCGCGGCCGAAGTAGGCGAACCCGGTTATGTTGATCGCTGGATCTGCGCCGCCTGGGATGCGGGTGTTGTAGAAGTATGAGAGTCCCCGGCGCGCGTACTGGAAACGGAATTCATTAACTTTATTGCTGCCGATCGTCCAGCTGTCTTGTACGGTGCCGGCAACATCGCGATAGGTTTGTTCGGAAGTACGCGAATAGGCGTTTTGTCCGAAGGGCTGGTCCTGCCCGTTCACCTCGATGCCTGTCACTGTGCTCGGACTGACATTGGCTCGCAGCATCAGGCGGTTGCTGGAGTTAATATTGTAATCGAGCCGCAAGGAATAAAGACTGGTGCCTTCAAAGACGGGGAAATTACCCTCCTGCGATGCCAGCGTCTGAAAACTCGAGGGCACGAAGCAGGGACCCGGCGGTAGACATTGCTGGGTGGGGAATGCGCTCCAGCTCGAGACGAGGCCGCGACTGACAAAACGTGCTATTCCGGCCGGCCAGGTTCCATTTACTGCCATGCCCGACGATGCACCCGCCAAAAGTGCGTAACCGGCAACGGTTTGCGCGACCGCCGGGTTGGCTAACTCGGTGGCAATGGTCGCCGGATTGGTCAGGAATGCAATTTGTACCGGCGTAAGTTCGACTGTGCCCAAGGGCATTCCCACCACAGTCGTGTCAAACGGCAACAGCCCGAAATTGTCCCGCCCGATACTGGAAAAGCCTGTTTCGTGCCGGCGCGTTACTTCATAGGAGAAGTAGTAGTACGTCTTGTCTTTCTTGATGGGACCACCGAACGCCGCCCCGGCCTGCACCCGCGTGTAGGCCGGGTTCGGAACGGTACTGAACGGATTCACCGCTTGGAAATTGCGGTTCCGGAGATAGCCGAAAACGTCTCCATGGAATTCATTCGAACCTGAGCGGGTGATAATGTTGACCACCCCACCGGCGGCGCGCCCGTATTCCGCAGCATAATTATTGGTGATGATCTGAAACTCCTGCACCGCCTCTTGCGAAACGGTTGATCGAACACCGTTGATGGAATTGTCGGTAGCGTCCGCGCCATCTACATTTACCAAGTTCGAACGGGCGCGCTGTCCGCTGAAGTTCAGCCCGGAGGTAGGGGCGGCTCCGGTATTCGGAGCGTTATCGCGGGTCACCTGGGAATCGGTCAGAGTGAAGTTGATGTAGTTGCGGCCGTTGATGGGTAGGTTGTCGATTCGCCGCTGCTCGATGGTGTCTGTTGAGGAAGTGCGTGATGTCTCTACTAGGTCGGCTTCGGAGCTGACACTGACGACCGTTTCACCCCCGCTTACCTGCAGCGTGACTGGCAGCTCGGCAACCTGGCCTACCGTGACGGTCTGATCAGAGTAAACCACCCTGGAGAATCCGCCGGCCGTGACGGTTACCGTGTATCGGCCGGGAGCCAGAGCCAGGACACTGTACTCTCCGTCCGAATTCTGGACCGTGGAGCGCGCCAATCCCTTAGCCTGATCGATGACCGTGACCGTCGCGTCGCTGATCATCTTACCGGTCGGGTCTTTCACCGTCACGTGCAAGTCGCCGCTGGCGGCAGCTTGTGCTAAGGCAACGACGGAGAGTGCAAGAAAGTAAAACGCCAGCAGCACTATTTTCAAGGACTTCATAGGGATTCTCCCTTGCGTGAATTGACGCGAGCACATAGAGGAAGAAGCGCCTAACGCCGCGCCGCCGCGCGGCGCGGCAGTGAAACCGATCATCGATACAATGCGGGTATTTCGGCAGGTTTTTACATCAGCGGCAGCCTGAACGCAAGCTAAATAGGCGCCCACGAACAGCTTTAATTAGCAGTTCACCGTTTCTAAAGCATCCTAAAAGAAGAAGCGAATGCGTGCCTCGTGCAATGCTCGTCGCATCCACACCCCCTGTCGAAGCAGGGAGCCTCACATTGCGTTCTTCTCTGTCCCCGCCTCTTCTCGTGCCTCCTGCCTGACCGCCCACGCCATGCGGGGAGTATTGTGAGCGATTCCAACCCGCCCCTCGTGATCGAGCAAGATGATGCCGCCGTGGCCTTGAAGTCGCTCTTCCAGACGAGAGATCGCTTCCTTTGCAGCCCACTCGGGCACACTTCCGGAGCGCACACGATCCGTAGACCACTTAGCTAATACCAGCTTCATTATCGGCTCTCCCCAGCCGCTGGTCGAGGCAGCGGCGCTCTCGTTATCGGCATAACAACCGCAGCCGATCAGCGATGAATCGCCCAGACGGCCGGGAGCCTTGTTGAGCGTGCCTCCGGTTGAGGTGGCAGCGGCGAGATTGCCTCCCCGGTCGAGAGCAATGGCGCCGACTGTGTCCACCGAGGTCTTTTCGACGAAAAGATTTGGCTCTAGCCCGAGCCGGGCTTGCAAATTGCGCAATCGCTCGATCTCCCGGGGAATGATGAGATCTTCATTACGACAGAGTGCAAGGCCATGTTCGCGGGCGAACTGCTCAGCGCCCTCGGCCACCAAGTAAACATGCGGACTGTCGCTCAGGATCTTGCGCGCCGCCCGAATGGGATTCCTAATCCGCTCCACGCAGCCGACGCCTCCGGCGCGCAGCGTCAAACCCTCCATGATAAGGGCATCGAGTTGAACTTTGCCCTCCCGATTGAGAAAGCTTCCACGGCCCGCATCGAAGGTCTCATCGTTCTCCATGACGACTACCGCTTCCTCAACCGCATCGAGCGCCGAGCCGCCTCGCTCGAGCACGCGCCAGCCCACGCCGGCGGCTTGCCGCACGCCGTTCACATGCGCCTCGACCATGTCATCGGGAATGGCCCACGCGCCACCGTGAACTACCAGGACAGGATTGCTTGGCAATGGAAGTCCCCGTCGTTCCCCTGAGAAACTCGCTAGTGTAGCAGGCGCCCAAGTCTCGCGTATTGGCTGCCGCACTCGGCCTAGGGAAAAGAAAGGTCGTCAGTCGGCGACCGCTGAGCTCATTAGGTCCGCAAACGCTTTCTTAAGCAGAACTATCTGTCCCCCGTGGTAGAGCTCGTGCTGCACGATGCCGCTGAACATGTAAAAGAACGTGTAGTAAGGCTCGCTTTTCCCCGCCACCTGCGAGCCCAGCCGTGACTCGGGAAAGCCTGCAACGGTTTCGACCAACCCAGCATGCGTTTTTTTCAGGTAATCCAAAGCCTGACACCAGGCCCCCTCGGCGGTGTCGATAACCGGCGGGAAATTCTCACGATCTGAAAGAGTAACGACTTTGCCCATCGCTCTCTGGCGCACAGCTTCGTCCCAGGCGGCGATGTGCAAAACGAGTTCCCATATGGTGTGGGCATGCTTGACAGGGCGGGCCGCCGCGGTCAAAGCCTTTACGCCTTGCAAAATTTCGAGAACAGAGTCACCGTGCCAGGCCTCGCCTTCGAAGGCGCGGCGAATTTGGTCGGCAAGTCGAGTTGATTCCGACATACCCTTCTCCTCAAGTCACACTCCCCACTCTGTCCCTTGCCGAGGAGTCATTGGCTGATGATGGCCATAGCGTGCGCATCGGCGTCGCGAACCACACGCTCAGGGTCAAGCAGCAGGCATTTGCCGGCGTCGAGAGCCAGACAAGTTGCTCCCGCGCTGTGCATCACTTGAATCGTATTGCTTCCCACGACGGGCACATCAAAACGCATATCTTGGTTCTGTTTTGCGACCTTCACCACGGTGAGAGCACGGTTCAATGTGGACGGGTCACCGGAGAGCGAGTTCATGAGGTGACCGGCTCGCTCGATGGTGGCGTCGGTTCCCTCCATGGCTTCGATGGCCACGCAGGCGCGTGCGGCCACAACCACCGTCTGCCCCAGGTCAAATTGCGCCACCTGCCGGGCCACGCCGCGTCCGTACTCGATGTTCTTACTCTCCTCTTGCGAGGGCGCTCGCCGGGTAAGCACGCCCGGCTTGGCGAGCAGAGGCTCGACCAGCGCTGTTGAATTGTCAAGTACGATACCTTCCTCCGCCAGGACCTTGGCCACGCCCCCCAGCAAAGCATCGGTATTGCGCGAGGCGAGCGACATCAGCAGCTTGGCCAATTTCCAGTCCGGCCGAATGCTCGAGAAGATCTGCTTATGTTTCACCTGCCCGGCCATCACGGCACGCTGCACGCCTTCGCGCTTAAAAGTTTCAATCAGTCGTGAGAGCTCTCCGAGCGACATCCAATAGACGGCCGCCGCCCCGTGCGACTCGATCTCGGGAGAGGCTTCTTCCTGGATAGCAGCCACCACAACTTCGAAGCCGCGAGCACGCGCGGCCTCGAGGACGAGCAAGGGAAAGCGACCATTGCCTGCGATTAGACCCAGCCGCTTTGCCATTGCTCTCCGCCCCTCACTCTTGTGCTCAATGGCTTCCCTTTTAATGGTTGAGGCGCGGTCCATATGGCAACCCGAAATCGGCCGGTTCGCTTGAGCCGCTTGCCGGCCGCAAGCAGCTCGCCGGATGCTACTTGATGACGCCGCGCTCAGAAGCTTCGATAAACTGGATAAGCCGATCCACATCCGGTCCACGTTCCGGTTCCGCCTTTAGCTTCTCGATGGCTTGCGAAGTGTTCAGCTTGGACGCGAGCAGCGTTTTATAGGCATGGTGAATCTTCTGAATGCGCTCGCCACTGAATCCACGGCGCTTGAGTCCGATCGTGTTCAATCCATAGGCGTGGGTGTCGCGCGCCGCTGCCGTTTTCGAGAATGGCACAACATCTTTGGTAATGGTCGTTCCCCCCCCGATATAGGAGTGCGCGCCGATACGGACGAACTGGTGCACCGGGCAAAGAGCGCCCACCACGGCCCATTCTTCGACCGTCACGTGCCCGGCCAGGGTGGCGCCATTGATGAGCATGACGTGGTCGCCGATCTCCGAGTCATGTCCCACGTGCGAATACGCCATGATGAGCACGTGATTGCCGATGCGAGTGGTGCCGCCTCCTTTCGCCGTGCCGCGGTTGATCGTCACATACTCGCGTACCAGGTTGTGATCGCCCATGACCAGCGAGGTACGTTCGCCGACAAAGCTGACGTCTTGCGGTTCCAAACCTACAGCGGCGAAAGGAAAAAAGCGGTTGTCGGCGCCAATCTTGGCCGGGCCATGAAGGACCACGTGGGAAATCAATTCGCAGCCTTTGCCCAACTCGACCTCGGCTCCCACCACACAGTAAGGACCGATCTTACAAGAGTGTGCAATCCTGGCCCGCCGGTCGACAATGGCCGTGGGGTGAACCGAGGCCGCAGTGTCGGTGTTTTCCAAACCGGTGACAATCATGTAGATGCTAAGTCGGGAGCGGGGCCTGGCCGCTGCCGTCACTGGCTGCTGAGGTGCGTGTTCGCGAGCGATCCACTAATTGACAGGTCACGATCGCTTCGGCTACCCGCTTATCGCCTACAAAGGCTTTCCCCTCCATACGTACTGCGGTCAGCCGCCAGGCCTTGACTTCCACTTCGATGCGAAGCTGGTCCCCGGGTACGACCGGCCGGCGAAAACGGGCGCGTTCGATGCCGGTAAAAACCATCAGCTTGGCGTCGCGATCATCCACCTCGGTGAGCAACAAGGCGCCTCCAGCCTGTGCCATGGCCTCGATGATCAGCACTCCGGGCATGATGGGGAGATTGGGAAAGTGTCCTTGAAAAAATGGTTCGTTGATGGTGACGTTCTTGAGGGCAACGATCCTTTCTTTGCGCTGGAGATCAATGATTCGATCAATCAGCAGAAAGGGATAGCGGTGCGGAAGAATACCGACCAGATCATTAATATCGAGCATCGTCTTCCGAGTTGTTTCCGTTTCGCTTGTCAGCTCAGTGGTCATTCTGTTTCTCGGCAAGGCGAAGATTATACTGTACCCCGTTGGTTGGACTCGGAATAGATGAAGCAGAAAAGAAACAGCGCCAAGGCAAAAACCGGGGGCGGGTTCTCGCCACCCTTTCCGCGGGGGCGCGTGATTGACGTCCCTGATCGCCTTCCCTGGTTTAGCGAGAGACAGCGCGCGATGTTAGAGACGATCCGCCAGATCGTCGAAATTGAATCGCCCAGTGACCACAAGACGTCTGTCGATCGCCTGAGCCGCTATCTGGCGGGAAAATTCGAGACTCTGGGCGGGCACAGCAAATTGCACCGCGCGCTCGATTTCGGCGACCATCTGCAGGTTGATTTTCCTGGCCGCGACCGCCGAAAGCCCGTGCTGCTGCTGGGCCATCTGGACACGGTCTACCCTCTCGGAAGCCTCGCCAACATGCCCTGCCGCGAAGCAGGGGGACGGCTCTCGGGGCCTGGCGTGCTCGACATGAAGGCGGGCATTGCCTTGATGCTGTATGCCGTCGACGCCCTGCGTGATCAGGGCGGCCGGCTGCCGCGCGCCATCATCGTTCTCCTCGTCTCCGACGAGGAGGTGGGTAGCTCTTCCTCCCGGCGGATCACCGAGGAACTGGCGAAAAGATCAGCTGCGGTGTTCGTGCTTGAACCGTCGTACGGCCCCAAGGGCGCGCTCAAGACCTCCCGCAAGGGCGTGGGCGAGTACTCGCTCAAGGTAACCGGCAAGGCCGCACACGCCGGCCTAGATTTTGACCAAGGCCACAGTGCGATTGTCGAACTGGCACGCCAGATCGAGCGCATCACAAAATTGGTGGATCGAAAGCGCGGGTTGACCGTCAATGTAGGTTTGATCCAGGGTGGAACGCGGGTCAATGTTATTCCCGCCGAAGCCACCGCCCGCATTGACGTTCGCGTTCTGCGCGCCCCCGACAGCGCCGGCATTGACCGCAAGTTGCGCTCGCTCAAAGCCATCGATCGGCAGTGCAAGCTGGCGGTCGCCGGCGGAGTTAATCGTCCCCCCATGGAACGTACGCGCGGCGTGGTCGAGCTTTTTCGCCACGCTTGCGAGCTGGCGAAGCAGATGGGCTGGAAGCTCGAAGAAGCTGCCGTCGGCGGCGGCTCGGACGGAAATTTTACGGCTGCGTTGGGAATTCCCACCCTTGATGGCTTAGGCGCCGTGGGGGAGGGAGCACATGCCCCATCGGAGTCGATCACCATTTCCGAACTGGGTCGACGGGCTGCACTGCTGGCCGCACTGATCGAAACCACTTAGCGGGACGCCAGGGGCCCCGGCCTCTCACGCCAAAATCTCGCCGTCAGTCCGGAGGCTTGCCCCGGCGTTGCGCCTCGAAGTCGAAGGAATAAGCCCCCCCATTTAGGTGGTTTTGACTCCCGCTTCCGCCTAGCCTAGAATTTCGCTAGGGTACTTTGCGCCGCTGGCGACGCGCTCGGGAAGGCGCGGGGCGAAACCCTGAAGGAGTAAATCATGCCTGGAAAATTGGGTTTGCCTGAAATTCTGCTGATTCTGGCAGTCGCACTTCTAATCTTCGGTCCCAGCAAACTGGCCGACCTTGGCAAGGGCCTGGGCGAGGGTATTCGCAACTTCAAGTCGGCCGTTAAGGACGGCGAAGAAGGTCGCGAGAAAAAATCTTAAA
>JAFATF010000458.1 GCA_019244045.1 Acidobacteriota bacterium | reverse complement strand
CGAAATCGTCGATTTTATGAAAACCCTAAGTGATGGGTATTTCCCGATTAATCCGAGTCAATAATTCACCGGGCCCGTCTACGATGACCGGCACTCAATCCTTGTGAGCCTTAGGTTCGCAGCATTAGAACATGGTTGCGGCCGCCGTATCGCGGCGCGCGGCTATTTCTCGCGTACCGTGGCAGCCAATTGCTTTGCCATTTGACCTCTAAGGTCGTTAAGGACCGGTAACAACGAACACCGGGTTCTCCGGTGGGGGATAGGCGCTGCCATGGACAGGGGGATACGCGCTGGTTGGGGAGTTCATGGCCAGCACCTGAGTGTTGCTGGAAGTATCGATGATGCTGGTGCTGCCGGCGTAGCAATTGGTCACATAAAGGCGGGTGCTGTTGCCGGAAGCCGCCATCGAAAACGGATGCACGCCGGGAGCCTGGCAGGCGGTCACTGCGCTCGGGTTGGCCGTCGCGGCAGGCAAACTGATGGTGTTCAAGAAAGCATTGGTTGCGGTGTCGATGACGCTGACCAGCGGTGAATTGGCTGCCGTGATGCTCAGGACGTAGGCGCGGGTTCCATTGGGCAGAAAGCTGACCATCACCGGGGTGGCGCCCGTCGGCAACGGCAGCGCACGCCGGTTCAGCGGTGACAGGCTTGGAGTGCTGGCATCAAGAATCGTCAGAGTTGGCGGACCGGAACCACTACCAGGGCTGGTGACATAGAGACGATTACGAGTGCTCTCAAGCGCCATGAAATTCGAAGACGGTGGCGCCGTCGCCGGTGGCACTGAAACCTGATCGGTTAAGGTGTTAATAAGCCAAACCACACCGCTGGCGTCCAGAACGAAAATTTCCGAGTTATCCAAGCTGGCCACTACCCCTACAGGCTGGGTCAATGGTGGTGAGCTGATCGGGGGATTTACCGAGTTATCAGCCGTATTGATGCTGGACAGCGTGCCGTCACTATTAATCGAGTAGACCTTCTGGCCGTTAGGTGTTTCCGTAAGAACAGTGGGATTTGGCCCGACGCAAATCGTGTTTTCCACGACCAGGGTGGTGGCATTGATGGCCGCTACAGCGCCGGTGTTCGGTGCATTGCTGCACGCGCTAGTCGAACCGCTGGTTGCCGCGTACATAGTCGCAGATTCGGTCGAAAACAGAAATCCGGGGGTTAAGCCTGGCGGTAAGCTGATGGTTGTCGGAATTCCGATCGAGGCGACGGCTGCGGCAGGGGTAAAGGATGTAATGGTGCCATCGCTGTTGGAAACAAACACACGGGCAGCTTGGGGCAACAAAGCCGCGTATAGCGGTTGCTGGCCGGCGCTAACCACCCCCACTTGGCTGTCGCCGGAAACGTCGATCTGCATACCGGAACCAGGATTTCCCACGGAATTCCGGCTGACCACCACAGCAATATGAAAGTTACGAGGATCGGCGGTCGGGCCGGGAATCGGGTTCGCCGTGGGCCGGAAGACGTCACCGCACCCGGTCCAAACTGCAAGCGACAGACAAATCAGAACCACGAAGGCGCCCAATTTTCTGCCCGGGCGCGACAAATCCTTAGGTGCAGAAGACATTCGAAAGAATTTTCCATTCTAAATGTGAATGGAGGATTGCGCTAGGCAGCTACCGGACGTTTCCCAAGGCCGAGAGCCGTAGAGCTATTAAGAGGTGGATGCAAGAAGCTGATTTGAGAGTTGTAGGAAAACCTATCTACACCGCCAGAACGGCCATTGGTCTCGGCTCTGGCCAGAGAAAGATAAGCCGGGGGGGCAGGCTGCAGGAGTGATGGAGGAGGAGCAACGCGCGGAGGGGAATCCCCGACTACCCATCACGCCCGTTTGCGGCGTGGCGGCTTGCGTTCGGGCGCGGATTCTTCGCTCGCGGCTGCGCTGGCTGCGGGCTTCTTCTTCCCTTCCATTTCCGCCAGGCTCTGCTTAAGCGCGGCCATCAAGTCGACCACCGGGGCAAGCTTCTTTGGCTTCTCAACCGGCTTGACTTCTTCGCCCTCCAGTTTTGCTTGAATCAGTTTCTTCAAGTTCTCCTGGAATTGATCGTGGTACTTTTGCGGCTCAAAGGGCCCGGCCAGCGCTTCGATTAGCTGGTGCGCGACTTTCACCTCAGCATCTTTCAACTCGACTTCGGGCCGCCCGAATCCCTCCAGCTCGCGCACCTCATCGGAGTAATACATCGTGTGCAGCATAAGGCCGCCTTCTTTGGGTCGCAGAAAAACCGTGTACTCGCGGTTATGCATGGTGAGTTTGGCGATGGCGACGTACTCGCTTTCTTCCAAAGCTTTGCTGAGGAGAGCATAGGGCCTGCGACCAGCTTCTTCGGGCAACATGTAATACGACGACTCGAAGTAGACAGGATCGACATCGCTCGATTTCACAAACTCCAGAATCTCCATGGTCTTGGCAGTTTTGGGCTCGATCTTCTTGATCTCCTCGGGCTCAATCACCACGTACTCGTCTTTTCTATACTCGTAACCTTTCACGATTTCGTCGCGACCGATAACGTGATTGTCGACCGGACAGAAAAGTTGCTGCTTAACTCGGCTAAGATCATCGCGATGTAGCATATGAAACGAAATACTCGAGCTGCGCGCCCCGGAAAAGAGGCGCACCGGCATGGAGATCAGCCCAAACGTGAGATAGCCGGACCAGACGGAGGCTGCCATAGTTCACCCCGCAAACAATCGGCGCACAGCAACGCCGGGTAGAGTTTAACCTGCAAACCTTGCTTTGATGCGTGCAGCCTGAAGGGGTAATCGAAGCGGAAAGCACGAGCTAGTGGGTTTGAGCGATATCGGCTACTACAGAATGGGGTTCGAGGAGCCCGCGCTGACCTCTCCGGCGAGGTGCGGGTTGCGTTCAAATCATTTATAATGAAGTGTTTAGAGTCAGAAATTGCCATTTCCGGCAGCCTCCTGACGGGCTCCAAGGCAGCCGTCGCTGCTTTGGTTACCCTCATTTTTTCGGCTTTGGCGTACCAGGTGAAGGCGGTTACCCGTTCGGGTGCCGTGGCCGGGGCCATGGTTAGCTTTGCCATCTATGTCTCTGCCGGTGTGGGGGCATTTGCGGCACTCGTCTCGCTATTCCTCATTGCCATTACAACTACCCGCGCGGGGTATTCACGCAAGCAACAACGCGGGACCGCAGAGAGCAGTCAGGGGCGCAGCGCTTCCCAGATCGTAGCCAATGTCGGCATCGCTGCGTTAGCCACCGTGCTGTTCGCGATCACACAGCATTCGATCTTCCTGGTGGCGGCAGCGGCAGCGCTGGCTGAAGCCGCCGCCGACACGGCCTCAAGTGAAATCGGAGAGGCAACCAGCGGACAGGCTCGCCTGATCACGAGCTTCGAAGTTGTGCCCGCCGGCACCGATGGGGGTATCACTCTATGGGGAACGCTTGCCGGGGCAATGGCCTCTCTCCTGATAGCAGGATGTTGTCTCGTGCTTCAACTGATATCGCGCTCTTCATTCTTCCTGGTAAGCATCGCCGGCATTCTCGGCATGTTGCTCGATAGCATTCTGGGAGCGGTACTGGAGCGCCGCCAGGTGCTTAACAACGATATGGTCAATCTTCTCGGAACCTCCACGGCCGCTCTCATCGCGCTTGTTCTTCATCACTTTTGCCTTTGATTTCCACCGATCTGCTTGAAATAGGTTCAAATCTCGAGGTTGCTGTTCTTACTCTTCCGGTCATGACCTGTTGGGGGTTGAGCTTCGGTGGGCAGGCACGTGACAATTTCAGGAATCTCAGCATTAGGGTGTGCATCCTATTGGTTAATAGCTTCGCTTTAGCATGGACGTGATCGGCAAAGGCCTGCCAGGAATGAAGATTCGAACCTTCGTTATTGCTTACGTTTTCGCGCTGGCAATATTTCTCTTCGCGCAGCGCCCGGCTCGGCCCGAACCCGACCCGCGTTTTTTGGTGATCGACCTCACCCATTCTGTCAATCAAAACGTACCCACATACGAACTGGCTGAACACTCCGCATATCGAGAGCAGACCATCGCAACCATCGAAAAAGATGGTTATTTCGCCCGGCAGATCTCGTTACCTGAGCATTACGGCACTCACCTCGATGCACCGGCGCATTTCGTACGCGGACTCTGGACGGTCGATCAAATTCCGGCGGAACGTCTGGTGGCGCCCTTAGTAGTGCTGAATGTTCAGCGGAAGGCGGCGCAAAATCCCGATTACCAGATTACGGTCGACGACATTGCCAATTGGGAACAGGTCCATGGCCACATTCCTCAGGCCGCGGTGGTCATGGCCAATACGGGTTGGGAGTCACGCTGGAATTCGGAGAAAAATTATCGCAACGCTGATCGCCAGGGAATAATGCACTTCCCCGGCTACTCGCTCGAGAGTGCTAGATTCTTGGTCGAAGCCAGGAGTGTAATCGCAATCGGCATTGACACGCTAAGTATTGACTACGGGCCTTCCAAAGACTTCCCTGTCCATAAGTACTCTCTCTCCCACAGCTTGTATCAACTGGAAAACGTGGCCAATTTGTCGCAGGCTCCGGAGTTTGGTGCCACCCTGGTCAGTGCTCCTACCAAGCTCGAAGGCGGCTCTGGAGCGGCGGTCAGGCTTTTGGCGCTGGTGAAGTAAGGACCCGGCACTCGTTATTTTGCGCAGCTTCTTTCCCTCTGGTCACATCTGATTGCTCGAGATCACCTAGGAGGCAGCCCATGAATGGAGACCCGCGCTATCCCATCGGCAAATTTTCCGGACAGCCGGCAACCGACGACCGTGAACGGGAGAGATTTCTCCAGGACATTCAGGATACGCCTGGCAGATTGAGAGCTGCCGTCGAGGGGTTATCGGAGTGGCAACTGGATACGCGTTATCGCGACGGCGGTTGGAGTGTGCGGCAAGTCGTGCACCATGTCCCGGATAGCCATCTGAATAGCTACATTCGTTTTAAGTGGGCTTTGACTGAAGATGAACCTACGATAAAGCCATATTATGAAGATCGCTGGGCCGAATTAGCGGACAGCAAGTCGACACCCATTGAGGTGTCGCTAAGCTTGCTCGATTCACTCCACCAGCGTTGGACAAACCTGCTGCGCTCTTTCAAAGAAGAAGATTGGCAAAAAACACTCCGGCATCCCGAATTGGGCATCGTGAGCTTGGATAAGATGCTGGCGCTTTATGCCTGGCACGGCCGGCATCACGTCGCTCACATCACCTCCCTGCGTGAAACCAGGGGATGGTAGTCGATCGCGGCTCGGGGGTTTGCCGGCCACCCCTGCGTGGCGGCGCTACAGTCCCAATCGCCAGGCCGTATAGCTCGTTGCCTCGCGTAATACGGCGATCACCCTCTGCCAATGCGAGTGCGGCCGGGAATCGGGGCGGGGGGCGAGGTAGACATCAATACCTTGGTGTTCGAGTAGTTTCTTAATTCGAAACACATGGTAGGCGTCGCTAACGGCGATGCACCTGTGCATTCCATTTCTTTTCAAAATGACGGCCACACGTTGGGCCGACTGCGCCGTGTCGCTCCCCTGGGTTTCGGCGATGAGATTGGCTTCGGGGATGCCGCGACGCATCAGGTAGTCGTGGCCGACCCCCCCTTCACTATAGCTCGGATCGAGCCCCGCGCCCCCGGTGGTGATCACCATCGGGGCAAATCGCTGTTGAAATAGGTCGAAAGCATGGTCGAGACGAGCTCGATAGACAGGCGAGGGCTTGCCCGAGTATTCGGCAGCTCCAAAGACCACGATGGCATCAGATTTCTGCAGTTGCTGAGGATCGGCGGCATGGACGATGCTGAAGGAAATGATGAAGAGGAAAAGTACCGCCACCATAGCGATGACAAGCAGTATCTGCCACGCCCAGTGAAGGGAGCGGCGTCTGGCTGGCGCTGACGGCTTCATTTCCGCTTTCCCGGTCAGATACCCCCATCCTACAAGCTTTGCTCTTCGTTCAGCTGTGTTGGATGACTGCGGGTGCAGCCCAAGCTCATCCGCGCACTACGATCGCGTCGATCTGTCCGGCGTACTTCTTCCAGAAGAGCGCCGTCCGCGCTAGCGACGCCTGGGCAACTCCAAGCTGCTCGCCTTAGCCGGCGGTCGTTGATCCCTGCGCGAAGAACTCGGAAATTTCCTGGCTGGGGATTGCCCCCTCGCGAATGACCTTCCAGCGCGATTCCGGGTTGGTCAGATCGACGATGGTCGAAGCGATCTCGCGAGGTGAGGTGCCGCCATCGACAATGATAGAAATACGATCCTGGAGCTGGTCTCGTACCTCAACCGCGGTAGTGCACTCGGCAGCGCCGCTCAGATTCGCCGAGGTCGCGGTAATCGGCAGTCCGGCAGCCCGCACCACAGCAAGAGGAATCTTGGAGCCCGGTATACGCAGGGCCACGTTGCCGGTATTGGCGGTAACTTTGAGGGGCAGTCGCGAGGCAGCGCGCACGATTAAGGTCAGCGGGCCAGGCCAGAAACGGCGGGCAAGCTGATAAAACTCCTCCGGCAGCGGCTTGGCCAGGTCCTCGGCCTGATCAGTGCTCTCGATCAGCAGCGACAGTGGCTTATGGCGGGAGCGGGATTTAATTTCATAGACTCGCTCGACGGCCCGCAAATTCAGGGGATCGGCTGCCAGACCATAGAAAGTATCTGTCGGCATGCCCAGGACTTGCCCGGCTCGAATTTGGTCCGCCGCGTAGCGGATCAGGGAGGGCTCAGGAACTTCGGTATTGATCTTTATGATTTCGGCGCGGACCAAGGCATCCTTCCGGTAAACCCTTAAAGCAGCGAACCTTAACATACCACGGGTGAGGCTGCAAGGTCCGTAAAACAGTCCTAAGAAGTCCTCGCAAGCGGTTTCCCCCTGAAGCAGTTTGTACGTACAAACGCTCTGGACATGAGCCTCGATCAATGCGCAATTGCGGCCGTTACGACTTCGACACTTCTGCCCTGCAATTTAGCAACAATGTTCTTGCTGTGGGTCAGTTCTGACGACCCAGGCCAACAACTTTGACTCCCGGCCGTTTCTTCCCCTGTTTGCTCGCAGTTGGCGACAACGTATGATGGAAGGCATGCCCCAGTCGGCCGGCAGGTTATGAAAACTGCGATTCATCACCGCCTGACTAGAATTGAAGGTCGACACAATCCTCACCTGAAGCAATTGCGCCAAGCCTTGTCTCGAGCAGAGCGGACCGCCACCGGTGCTTGCGCCATTGAAGGGGTCCATATCTTGGAGGAGGCGATCCGCAGCGGCTTGCGCCTGCAAGCGGTCTTTTTCAGCGAGTCGGCGGAAAACAGGGCTGACCGGCTGCTGCCGCAGATTGCAGCTAATGTCGAGACCTGGCTGGTTCCTGACAGATTGTTTGCAACGGCTGTCCTCAGTGAATCGCCTCAAGGTGTGGCTGCACTGGTCCGAATGAAGGACTTTTCCGTCGAAGATGTGATCCAAGCCTCGCGGCACGACCTACTTCTAGCGGTAGGCGGGGTGCAGGACCCCGGAAATCTCGGCACCATTTTGCGGTCGGCCGAAGCCTTTGCGGCCGGGGGCGTGCTGGTGGGCGAAAACACGGTCAAGTTACTGAACTGGAAGGTGGTGCGGGCTTCGGCCGGTTCGATTTTTCGGCTGCCGGCAGCACGAACGCGGCTCAATGACTCGATTCCCATGCTCCGCGACCGGGGATTTCGTCTGCTGGCGACTTCATCCCACCAGGGCCGCCCGGTCTACGAACATGACTGGTCCGAACCAACCGCAGTCTTTATTGGCAGCGAAGGCGCTGGTCTCTCGCGAGAACTGCTGTCCGAGATGGATGCGGTCATTACCATTCCCCATCGACCGCGGGTGGAATCTCTTAATGCGGCTATTGCGGCCAGCATCGTGCTGTACGAGGCGGCCCGGACCAAACAAGAAAGCTCCGGCGATGAGGAACGAGGAAACATAAGGAGCTTAAGCCGCGTGGGAATATGGAATAGCGAGGGTTGAATACTTTTTTCTGTGTCTCTAGCTCTGTCCTTCAGATCGCGCCAACCATGAGCCTATTTTCCACCCCGAGCGCCGAAGGCGGCACGGACCGCACTAGGCCATTGGCCGATCGCATGCGGCCCCGCAGCCTCGAGCAGTTCGCGGGCCAGGAGCATTTGGTTGCGCCGGGCAAGCCACTACGCACTCAGATCGAGCGGGACGACACGGGTTCGTTGATCTTCTGGGGGCCCCCCGGGACAGGAAAAACTACACTCGCCAAGATCATTGCGCGAATGACCAAGGCAGAGTTTATTGAATTCTCCGCCGTCCTGTCGGGCATTAAAGAAATCAAGCAAGTGATGATCGACGCTGAGCGTGCTCGCCAGTATGGCACAAGAACCATTGTCTTTGTCGATGAAATCCACCGCTTCAATAAAGCCCAGCAGGATGCTTTCCTGCCTTATGTGGAGAAGGGCAGCATCCGACTGATCGGCGCGACCACTGAGAATCCGTCCTTCGAAGTAATTTCCGCACTGCTTTCGCGATGCCGGGTGTACGTTCTGAAGCCTTTAAGCGAGGCCGATATCGTCACTCTGCTGGAGCGAGCATTGCAAGACGCGCAGCTTGGGCTCGGTGAGATCCATTTGCGAGCCTCCCATGAGGTGCTCGTTCGCATCGCCAGCTACTCGAGCGGGGATGCGCGCAGTGCTTACAACGTGCTAGAGGTCGCCGCAGCATTGGCGAGCGAGCGCAGCGGGCAGAAAACGGGAGCCGAGATTACCGATGAGATCGTGCAGGACGCACTACAAAAGCGGGTTCTTCTCTATGACAAGACAGGCGAGGAGCATTACAACCTTATTTCAGCCCTGCACAAGTCGGTTCGCAACAGCGATCCGGACGCGGCGCTCTATTGGCTGGCGCGCATGCTCGAGGCCGGCGAAGACCCGCTTTATATCGCGCGGCGTCTGGTGCGCATGGCGGTGGAGGATATTGGACTCGCCGATCCCCAGGCGCTTTCCTTGTGCATGGCGGCACGCGACGCCGTCAATTTCATTGGTATGCCGGAAGGCAATTTGGCGCTGGCAGAAGCTGCCCTCTATCTGTCGATTGCGCCGAAATCAAACGCCTTGTACACGGCCTATGGTGACGTTCAGCAGGATGTCGAGAAAACTGCGGCTGAACCAGTCCCTCTACACCTACGCAATGCGCCCACTGGCCTGATGAAAGCTCTCGGATATGGCTCCGGCTATCAGTATGCTCATGATATGAAGAACAAAGTTGCCCAGATGCAGTGCCTGCCGGACAATCTGCGCGACCGCGTCTATTACCGGCCTACCGCCGAGGGTACGGAGAAAGAAATTCGCGAGCGCCTGGAAGATATTCAAAAGCGGCGCGCTGATCAACCGCACCCGGATGTCGAAAAAGAATCCTAGTCATCACAACGGACATCCTTAGCTCTATCAGACGGGTCCGACCGAGGTGACTCGAAAGCAATGGCCACTAGCCCACAAATGCGCGATGCACTGGCTTTTTCGGCGGTTCCCGGCCTCCGTCCCGATCACGTTCAAGAACTCTTGACCCTGCAGAAAGCGGCCAAGAGGATCAGCTCGATTCTTGACTTGGACCATTTGATCGAAGACGTGGTGACCGACGTCGCCCGGAGTTTTGGCTGCCTAGAGGCACATATTTATCTCCGCGACGAGAGCGGGCAACACATGATCGTGGCCGGTGTGCACGGTTGCACTTCGAGCCGCAAGGGGCAACTCCTAAAGATTGGGAAGGATGGAATGGTGGGCTACGTTGCCGGAACCGGACAGATGCGCTACGCACCCGATGTGAGCAAAGATCCTTACTTTCTTGCTTGCGAGCCCTATATCCGTTCTGAAGTTGCTATACCTCTTGAAAGCAACGGTGAAGTGATCGGGGTCTTCACTGCCTCTCATCACGAACTGGACGCCTTTCCCGTAGAACAGATTCGCCTTTTGCAGTCTCTGTGCAGCCATATTGCTGTGGCGGTTCAGAATGCTCAACTTTTTCAGCGGGAACGCCGCGAGCGTGAGCGTATGAGCCGGGAAGCGGAGGAGGCACGGCTAATTCAGCAGGCTCTCTTCCCGAAGTCTTCGCCGTTTATCCCGGGAATGAAGGTGAGCGGCGCATCGCATCCGGCCGGGCCGGTGGGAGGCGATTGGTATGACTTCATTCCGCTTGACCGGGATCGCTGGGGTCTGGTCTTGGCCGATGTGTCGGGCAAGGGCACGGCTGCCGGCTTGCTCATGTCAGCTACCCGAGGAATCTTACGCTCTCTGGCCGAGGCTGCCTGCACACCTGGTGAGGTGCTGAGCAAGCTCAATCGCCTCTTAGTGGAAGACTTCCCCAGTGGACGTTTTGTTACTCTGGTCTATGGAGTATTGGATCCACGTCACCGTACTCTTACCTTTGCCAATGCCGGTCATGTGCCACCTTTGCTAGTGAATGACTGTCAGACAAGTCTGATCGAGACAGAAAACGGATTGCCTTTGGGGTTGGCGCTGGGCGCGTTTTCCGAGACCACCGTAAAGTTGCCGCCCGGAGCCAAGCTTATTTTTTATAGCGACGGAATCACGGAGGCGGAAAGCGTGACCGGCGAGGAGTATGGGGTACGGCGTTTGCAAGACCACTCCTCGAGCTCCGATACGACTGCTCACACGATTCTCGAAGATGTAAACAGGTTTGTCGCCCCCGCTGTTTTGCGAGACGATGCGACCGCGATCATGGTTCAGACCTGATCTTCCCTCTGACTGGCAATGTCAAATTCGGCAATCACTTGCGCCGAGGCAAGCGTTGCGATTCGAGAGCTTTACGCGAAACCGACCGCAGAATATGCGATCGATTTTTCTCGTGTGCTTCTGGCAAGACTTTCGACGGCTACATCCACCCGGTGCTCATCCCAGGGTTCGGCCAATCATGAAAACGCGCGCGCGGGTTTCGCTGCAGCTAACCAGGATAGGCTCACGTAGCGATGCCTCTGACTAGGTCACCGGAGCCACGGGTGCCCACCCGGCAGGTCGTCGAGCAGGAGAGTGGATGCGACAGATCAGCTTAACCCCAATTCCGCGTCCCTTCCATCGACTTAGAGGAAGCGTTTCTGGTGCTCCTTCAGAATACAGCGGTCCATAACAACGAGAATCCCAGCCTGGCGGGCCTTTTCAGCAGCACGTTGATGGATCACGTCCTCCTGCATCCAAACCGCCGGCACTTTCAACTGAATCGCTTGATCGACCACTCCTTCAACAAATTCGGGTCGCCGAAAAATATTGACGATATCCACCTTTACGGGAACCTCGAGCAGAGAAGGATAGGCTTTTTCTCCCAATGCTTCATCGATATGCGGGTTCACGGGGATAATGCGATAACCATGTGTTTGCATGTAAGCCGAGACGCCGTGGCTTGGCCGCAGCGGACTGTTGGATAATCCCACAACTCCAATGACGTGAGCACGCCTAAGTAGATCCGAAATAGGATCAACCTCGGTTGACGGCACGGGCCACCTCCGTGGGTTCTATAGTAGATGGCAAGGCGCTGTGATCTGGTGCACAGCTCGCGGGGAAAATCTTACCCGCCCTTTTTGCTTTCCATCTTCTGCTTGAACATCTTCAGGGCCAGTTTGCGGATGGTGTCGGAGACTTCTTTATTGGCGGAAAGATGCTTGAGGTCATTGACCAGGAGGTTTTTCATGAGAGCGAGCGAGAGGTCGATCGGCGTGCGCGGGTTGAAGACGAGATTGCGAATGACCGGATAATTTTTGGCAAAACGGCGCTTCATGGCAATGCCGCGCAGGACCGCTTCCAGCACGTTTTTTTGCGTAGCGAATGACTCAACTTCACTGTCGGTGATCTTGGGAGAGTCTAAGACTGCCAAAGCAACCAGTTTAGTTCCATCGCGAATCAGGATGGAGCGCTCTTCTTTGCTGCCCTTCATCGCCAATTGAATTCGCCCCTTCACCTCGAGTTTGGCAATCTTTTGCAGAGTGCTATCACGCTTACTTGCCTCCACGCCTCGCGCATAATAGGATTTGGCCGCTGCTGGCACGGCGGCTTCTCGCCCTGGCCCTGGGGCAACCCGAGCCAGTGCTTCTGTTGGAGCGGTGCTTGCGTCGGGGCTGTCCAAACCGCTGACCGCCTGATAAGGCTTTTGCGCCTCCGCGGCAATTTCGGTGGCGTGTTCAGCCATAAAGGCTGCGATCTGTTCGTTGACTTCAGCATCGGCCGAATCGGCTTTCTCCCCGTCCGTGCTGGTCTCAATTTCAGCATTTTCCGGGCGCAGCTGATCGCAAACTTCGGCTAACGGATTATCGATTAGAGGCGCGGTCGGTCTCGTTGGACAGGAGGCAGTCGCGCTCGAGTAATTAGGATTGTCGCCCAAAGCTTTGGAGATCTTGGGGGATTGGTTCACTCGGCTGCTCTGCGACATTGCTTTGACGACGTCGCCTGATCCAATGCGAGCGAGTTTAGCGAGGCATTCTTCTGGAACAGCGGGATTTTCAAGCAAAGTGGGTAAAAGATTGGGACGCAGGTTGTCCTCGGCGATCATATACCGGAGTACTTCCTCGGGCGCGCGGGGATTGCCGGCAACAGCCCTGGCGGACGTCAGGTCCCATCCCGCAAGTCGCATGCGCGCCTGCGCGCCGAAGCTCTTGTTGTGATTTGCGAGGTGGACGAGGATCTCGATCATCTCATCCGCGGGGATCAGGAGTGCGCCGCGGGCCGCTGCTTGCATGATCGTCGCCGACACCGCCGACTTGCGGATCAGATCGATCATCCGCTCCATGAATTACTCTCCCCCCACGTCTTCATTGCGCACCAACTTCGGACGAACGCGGCCAGCAGCTTGCGCTACAAACTGAGCCTTCCAGTCGCCCAGCCCCCAATTGTTTTCCTTGTACAACTCCTCAGCAAGAGCGCGATAGTACCAATGCATACCCTCCCTTTTGTCCTCGGCAATGGTTGCCAAATTTCCTGCTTCCAGCAGCCTATAACCCTTGAGAATATTGCGATCATCGTGCAGCTTGTCGGCCGCCGCAAGCAGGCGTCCGTCCTGGCCCGCAAGGCGCAGACGATTGAGAAAAGGTCTCCGTGCGCTCCCGCCAGGGTGGCTTCGGGTCAAATTGCCGCGCCCTGCACGGCTTAACCCCATGGGCTTTACCAGGGATCGGAGGCGCTGGCAGACAGGTCCCCTTTCCGTTCTCAGGGATCAGTGACGCCACCGGCATCGATGGGCCGTGTGGGGGATGGTCATTGGTTGGCGAGTCTCGGGACCACGTTTTTCGAGAGCCGGAAGGCTCGCGGAAGCGGCGGCCGAGCACGCGCGCTTTGCGCTCTGGCCGTTCCCGCAATTTTTTTTACCTCGGCTGTTACGGCCCATAGGCCCAGCAATACCTGCGACAGACCTACACCACCTCGCCAAAATTGGGGTTTTTGTTCGGTAGCGGGACCCCTTTAGAAGTGATCGTCGGCGCTCATTCTCGCTCGCTCACCCGCGCCTTTCTCCCCGGCGCGTGAGCAGGTAAGCGCGAACAAAAGGTTGTAGGTCGCCATCGAGGACACGATCGACATCGCCGACCTCTTCCTTGGTGCGGTGATCCTTGACCAGGCGGTATGGCTGCAGAACATAGGAGCGGATCTGCGAGCCAAAATCGATATCCAGCTTCGAATCTTCGATCTTCTTGGTTTCCGCGCGCTTTCTCTCGAGTTCCGCTTCGTAGAGCTTGGAACGCAGCATGCTCATGGCACGTTCGCGATTTTTGTGCTGCGAGCGCTCGTTCTGGCAGCTCACGACAATTCCCGTGGGAATGTGAGTGATGCGGACAGCCGAATCGGTCGTGTTCACGTGCTGTCCGCCCTTGCCGCTTGAGCGATAGGTGTCCACACGTAAGTCTTCGGGTTTGATATCGACTTGGATACTCTCGTCAATTTCCGGGGAGACAAACACACTGGCAAATGAGGTGTGGCGGCGCTTGGCTTGATCAAAGGGCGAGATTCGGACCAGGCGGTGAACGCCGATTTCGCTGGTCAGCAGACCGTAAGCATACTCCCCATTGACGGAGAAGGTAGCAGATTTCAGACCAGCTTCTTCTCCGGGCTGGTAGTCATTCAGAACCGTCTGAAAACCCTGCCGCTCGGCCCAGCGTAGATACATGCGTAGCAACATGTCGGCCCAGTCCTGCGACTCGGTTCCACCTGCGCCGGGATGGATGGTAACAAGGGCATTGCGCGCGTCGTTTTCGCCCGAGAGAAGGCTCTCGGTCTCCACACGGTCAACCATCTCACGCAACGAACCGATTTCGACGCGCAACTCTTGCTCGACGTTCTCTCCTTCTTTGGCCAGATCGAAATAGGCCTGGATATCCCCTTCGCGCCGTACAAGTTCATCTTCGGTTGCGAGGACATCCTGCAAGCGCTTGCGTTCGCGCATAATTTGCTGAGATTTGTCCGGGTTGGACCACAGACTCGGGTCGGAGGCCTGTTTATCGATTTCCGTTAATTGCTGGCGAAGTTTTTCCGGGTCAAAGGTACTCCCGCAGGTCGCGAACCTTACCCTTAAGCGCCGAATACTCCTGTTCTAGTTCCTCGACCATAACGATTGCCTTGTGCGCGCGTGAAAGCAATACCCCAAAACAATATCCCCGCAGAAATTATCGCACATAGATAGGCAAACCAATCTCCATGCCGGGTATAGAACGTGGTTACGCTAGTCAGGGCGTAGGGGGCAACGAGAGTGCCTCTAAACTTGCGCTCAAGACGCCGAACGATACGGCCCTCCGGATCTACCGACGCCGTCACCCCCGTATTGGTATCGAGCAGCAGCCAGCGACGGTTCTCGATCGCACGCATGCGTGACTGATTGAGATGCTGGGCATAAGCGCCACTATCACCGTACCAGCCATCATTTGAGATATTCACAAAAACCTGCGCGCCGTTGCGGGCAAACTGGCGAACCTCATCGGGAAAAATCGATTCATAGCAGATGAATACTCCAAGTTTCACCCCGCCGGCATCGAGGGGCTCCCGCGAAGTGCCCGCTCTGAAGTCGCCAACCTCCTTGGTCAGACCGCCGGCAAACGCCAGCAGCTTCTCGAAAGGAACATATTCGCCGAAAGGAACCAGGTGAACCTTGTCGTAACGGGAGACCCACTGGCCATCGGGGCTGACCAAGACGGCTGAATTGAAGGCCTCGGTAGCTTTGAGCGGGCTAATCCTGGCGTTCTCGATGCCAACGCTGCCGGAAATTAGCCAAGCGTCGCTCCTAAGCGCCGTTTGGCTGGCAGCGTTGCGAAAGAAAGGATCGCTCGAGTAGAAGGGCGCAGGGGATTCGGGCCAGACAATCAGGTTCGGGGCGCTGGACATTGTGAGGGCGCGCGCGGGCTCATGCAAGCTGATCCAGCCTAAATCGCGCAACGTGCCTTCGAAGTACTCTTTCGTCCACCGAGAACTATCGAGGATGGGAATATTCCCCTGAACGAGATAGGCGGTGCGATCGGCAGGCTCGGCGGGTAAGGGCAACCAGCGCCCGGCTTCAAGCACGAAGACCGAGGCCACACACGCAACCAGCAATGCCTTGCGGCGATCCCGGGGCACAACAAAAGCAGCGGCAATCGCAGCGTTAACCAGCATGATCTCGAAGGATATCCCGTACACGCCGATGAAGGTTGCGATGCGAGCGAGCGGCACGTTATCGACTTCTACGGTGCCCAACAAATTCCAGGGAAATCCACTTAGACGGGTACGCACCAACTCGAGCGCCACCCATAGAAAGGGCGCCATAATCAAAGCCCGGCGGTGAAACGGGCTGCCTCGATCTGCGGCCAAGGCGACCAAGCATCCTAGGGCACCTTGATAGAGCGCCAGGTAAACACAGAACAGAAGTAGGATGACGAAGGCAGCTGGAGCACTCAGCCCACCGTACTGGTGCATAGTGTCATAGACCCAGTAGCATGTGCCTGCATACCAGAGAATGCCGCTTGCATAGCCGAGAACAAAGGCCTGTGCCGGGGTAGCGGGTATAAGGCGGCTAGCTGGCGAATCAGCCAACTGCAGGGTGTCGGGCCGTCGAGCTCTGAGGATAGCCAGCAGCAAAGGCGTTGTCGAGATCCAGCAGAGCAGATGAACGCCCGGTAAAGGAAAAATTAAGACCTGCAAAACCCCCGAGATCAAGGCCAGGATCCAGGCTTTTCTGTGGATTTGCCGCACCCTAGAAAGAATAACGCAGGTCCTACCACCCGGCTGTCACTTGTTAGGCGGGCAGGGGTGACGATAACCCGGCCAAGCGTGTGCTCACGAAATCGATGATCTCGGAGGTGACATAACTGGGAGGTGAGATCCTAAAAATGGGCTTGCCCAAAACGGGCGCAAAAGAAATGTTGTTCCATGCCGGCCGTGAACCTGCAATTTTATGCACGATGAGAGCATCGGCTAGGGGCAGAAATTGACGCGCCGAAACTTTGAAATCGGCGATTTCCGGATTAAGCACCGTCAGGTACATGTCGGGCCGCAGGAATTTCAAAAGGCTATTCGACTCCGAGATGATGTAGGCTTTGTCCGAGAGCCTACTCAGTAGCGAAGGTATCGCTTCGCCTAGTCGCCCCTGCTCGGTGCGAACCCAGAGCGCAGATCGAGCGCCGGCCAAGAGAAATCGCGAGGTGTCAGATCCGCCAGAACGATTGCGCTCTTCCGTAATCGCCCACTTGTGATCGACGCTCGCGCAATGGCAGGCGCGGCCCTGGGCACAGCAAATACCGTGCCCGTATTGGGTGATTTTGAGCGCCGTCCAACCGAATTGCGGAAGTGCGGCAATCAGCCCGGCAACGACACTGGTCTTGCCTACGCTCCGAGAATGCCCGCCGATCACAACGATAGCCATGTTTCCGTCTTCAAAATCGAGCCCAGCCAAGCAACTGCCTGGAGAACTAAACGCAAGTACCCTAGTGATTCGCCTGTCTCTTCGCCAGTCTGGCTAATAGCGCGAGCTCCCGCAATAATTGGCGAATGGGCCGGGCCGGGGTTCCCCAAAATACCACGCCCTTGCCGCGAATCACCTTCTTCGTAGGAATTCCACTTTGTGCTCCCAGGATGGCGCCGGACCCGACCCGCACATGATCGGCGATGCCCACTTGCCCCCCAATGATCACTCCGTCTTCGATTACAGCGCTGCCCGACAATCCGGTCTGCGCGGCAATCACGACATCTTCCCCGATTTGCACGTTGTGAGCTACGTGAACCAGATTATCAATCTTTGTTCCCCGGCCGATGCGCGTCCAATCCAAAGCCCCTCGATCGACGGTTGAATTGGCTCCGATCTCTACTTCATCTTCAATTTTGAGGCGCCCGACCTGGGGAAATTTGTAGTAGCGGCCCGTCTGAGGGTCGCGCACGTAGCCAAAACCGTCGCTCCCGAGCGTTGCTCCGGCGTGCACCACCACGTTATTGCCAATCGCGACTCCTTGGTAGATGCTCACGTTGGCCGCCAGCTTACATTGCCTGCCGATCACGACACCTTCCCCGACGAATGAGCCTGCGCCGATGGTGGTAAGATCGCCGATCTTTGCCCCGGGTTGGATGACAACGTGTGCTCCGATGCCTACGCCATCTCCAAGCCAGGCACTCGGATCGATGATCGCTGTCTGATGTATGGCTGCATGCGAGCTGTCTGGCGACAAAAGCAGTTCTGCAGCGCGGGCGAACACCAGGCGAGGCTCACGGGACACGAGTACTGGTTTGCCCAAGCTCTTGCCCCTGCAGAATGTACCGGCAACGACGGCTGCTGCCCTGGATGCGAGCGCCTCGCCTAGTCTTCTTTCGTCTTCCACAAACACCAGGTCCGTGCCGCCGGCAGACTGAATACTGGCAATTCCCGATACCTGCCTGTTGCCATCGCCCAGTATCTCGCCGCCAGCATGCTGCGCGATCTCGATCAGTGAGCATTCCATGGTCCCCTTTTATTACATTTGCGAGAGGAAAATAAAGCCAGCTCGGTGAGGGCGAGGAGGTTAGGCGCAGTTGCAGCTTACGTCAGGAGAAGAGCTGATGCCGAGAGCCTTCGAGAGGTTGTGAGGCGGCACTCGCCGGGTCAGCGATCCTGACAGCGTAAGCAGCCCAACCAACTTTTTTCAGCTGGCATCTTAGACATATACCCGAAACGCTGCGTCCGGCGTGGTCTCTCGCCGAACGGGCAGTAGGGCGGCAGCAAGGTTAACGACTTAGAGGAGAAGGGTATGAGAGCTTGGCTACTTGCAATCGTAACGCTTTTTGGGATTTGGATGCCGTCATTTGTGCACGCACAAAGCGAGCCGGCGCGAAAGAATCACGTCGAAGTGGGGGTGTTCGCCGACTACTATCGTTTTGAACCCCTGCACACTACGAGCACAGTTAATTTTCTGGGCTTGGGGGGTCGCGCCGCTTTTTACACCAGCGAACATACGGCCATCGAAGCTGAGATGGCGTACGACTTTAAGCGGAACTACTCAACGTTTAACAGCGTTAATACCACGTTGAGCACCACACGTTTGCGTCCTCTACACGCATTATTCGGCCCCAAGTTCGACCTGGGTACGCATGGCGCCGATTTCTTCCTAACCGGCAAGGTCGGCTTTGTGAATTTCGGCTCGACGACGGCAAACGCTCAGCAGGGCTTCCAGAATGCCTTTGGCGGCATCAACAACGGAAACACCAAGTTTGCCCTATACCCAGGCGGCGGCATTGAGGGCTTCTGGGGGCCATTTGGTCTACGTCTGGATGTTGGTGACGAGCTCTATTTCGCC
>JAFATF010000388.1 GCA_019244045.1 Acidobacteriota bacterium | reverse complement strand
TGGGGCGGAGCCTTCTCTAGGTGTAGCTAAGCTTGCCGATCAGACTGCCGAATCGCAACGCAGCCCACCGCAAGTAAAAAACCGTTAGAACGACGTCCGGGCAGTAGACCTGGTATTAATTGCCGGCCTCGACTCTGGCTGCTAAATCGGGCGAACACGATCGTTTTCGGGTTCCATCGCTTGGTGAGTTGATCGGGAGTTTTTCCCGGCGATAGAGCAGGCACGTCTCGCCGGGAAACCGCGGGTTAGGGCAGCGTCCGGCCGGCCGTGCATTCTCTGTCAACGAGCGGTGAACTTCGGGCGCGGCCTCTGCAGCCAATGTGCAAGGGCCGTGATTTCACCAACCATATGTTACTTTGCCACATGGGGGATCTTTTATGACACTCTGTCGGACATTTAGGATTCAGAGTGGGCTGATCGCGTCGCTCATAGGTCTTTTGGGCTGGACAGCCAGAGCGAGTTCGTCGCCAGGGGGATCGTCGCGGGATCGAATGGTCATATCCCGTGCTTTGCCCAGCATGGACGGAAGCCACCTTAAGGCAAGCGTAATCGAGGTCATTTACGGTCCCGGTGAATTTTCCCCACCCCACAGCCACCCATGCCCGGTAATCGGGTATGTGCTCGAAGGCGCAGTGCGCACAAAGACCGCAGGGGAGCCGGAGGCCATCTACAAAGCCGGCGAGAGTTTCTACGAGGCGCCGAACGGCACGCAGGAGATTTCCGCAAACGCCAGCTCAGTTCAACGCGCGAGATTTCTTGCCTACTTCCTGTGTGACCACGATACGCCACTGAGCGTTCCCCCGCCCAAGCATTAGATTTGAAGACTCGGAGGAAAGCAGTCATGTTTATTGCTACGCCTGCAAAATCGAGCCCCCCTGCCTGCGGCCAGCCGCCTTGTGCCTTGGTCGTGGTGGGCGTTTCTTTACCTCCGCCTCGCCCTCGGGGTCTCTTTTCTCTCTGGCATTGCCGACCGATTCGGCTTGTACCGAGGTAGGAATGTTGGCTATGGAAACTTCGCCGGCTTTGTTCAATACACAGCCAAAGTGAATTCGTTTATGCCGCCCTCAATGATTCCATTTCTGGCGTGGGCAGCAACCATTGCAGAATTCTTATTCGGAGTCGCGTTGGTCGTGGGCTTGTGGGTACGCTGGGCCGCTTTGGGAAGCTGGTTTTTGCTGATCTTATTCGGCACGGCAATGGCTATTTCGTTTGGGATTAAGTCTCCGCTTGATTATTCCGTATTCTCCGCATCTGCAGGAGCTCTTGTCCTTGCATTACACGAGTTTCGGACAATAAAAGTCGCTTCGGGCACTTCGGATCGGGTTTAGGCAAGCCCCGACGTAACGCGGCGCAGAGTAGCTCAACCCGGTTCGGGGTATCTTGCGTTCGGTGAAGACCCTCCTATCTTGCACATCGTGCTCTGTCATCAGCTATTCCTCTTCCCAATGCCAATCATGCGGAGTGGCAGCCCGGCTACCCTGCTCCAGCAATAGCCGATCTGTACCGGAACTTGAGGCCGGCGTTAGGCCTTCGACGGCGTGGAGATAGTCACACGTGATCGCGGTCAATGATCGAGCCCGGGAGCAAGCCGGCGTCTCTCAAGTCGCCCTCTCAGGTCCACCCGGGATCTTCGCACGATTATTCCGTCTCTTGCGGAAAGCGTTCTACCCTGCCATGGGTGAGGAGTATAGGACTTTCAGTCGCTGAGGCTCCTGCGGGTTTCACGAGCTATTATTGCGAGCTGTGAAACAGTTGCTGATCTAAAGGTCGGGACCACGATCTCTGAACCCGACGTCCACTATCCGTGTTAACGCCGCCCGGCCCATGACACTCGAGAAAGTGTCTGTGCCATTTAGATTCAGTCCCCACGCTGCCGTGTTGATTACCCAAGGGCGGACGCTAGCATCGAAATATTGATGACGGAAAGGTTTCCTGAGCTCTGGCTTGCCTTCTTCCTATTCCTTGCGCCGCCGACCTTCGCATGGATTGGCGGGCAACAAGCGAATGGTCCGCCTGCACAGCCTTGTGGGAGTAAGAAAGCGCAGCGACCCGCATCGCAGAAAGTTACTGGTGGCGTTTCCGCTCCTTCTGCAAATGTATGCCACGCCACGACGAGAGATCGGACCTTGCCAGGTGAGCAGACGAATCGCATCATGTGGGTGGTGCCCAACTTTGCAGCGGTAAGCGCAGGTGAGCAGCTGCCGGCAATGTCAGCTCACGACAAATTTGTTCTGGCCAGCCATGACTCGCTCGATTACACCGGTTTCACCTGGACAGCGATTCTCGCCGCGCAAACCTATGCTTCCAACTCCGACCCGGAACTTGGGCGTGGAGCCGCTGCTTACGGGCGCTACTTCTGGCGCACGTTTGTCGACGGCGTTTCGGGATCCTACTTCACGGAAGCTATTGTTCCTTCGATCACGCGAGAAGATCCCCGCTATTACACTCTAGGGCATGGTAGCTTCTTCCGCCGTATGGGCTACTCACTGTCCCGAGTTGCTGTTACGAAAACCGACTCGGGCGCGAGCAGCTTCAACTGGTCCGAGGTTGCAGGAAATGCCTGCGCGGCGGCTCTATCAAATGCTTATTACCCAGCGCAGGAACGCGGATTGCACCAAACCGTTCGCGACTGGGGAGCACAGGTTGAGTCGGCAGCCCTCAATAACGTTGCCAAAGAGTTCTGGCCAGACATTCGCCGTAAGATCTTGCGCCGGAAATAGGCACCCTGCGTCGATAGGCAAGGCGATTTCATTCGATTTGCGCGCACTATAACGTGTCAGGGCGCAGCATCCGGTTGCGTCTGTGCGGGCGGCCCTTTGGCTCCTATCTGTGCCAAGAGATTCTGGCCCTGCTGTTCAAGGCGATTGGGCAATTTCGCGTAGAACAGCGCTTCGGCTTCATCTTGACCCTGTGTCACGATGTATTGAACGAACTGCTTCACCGTGTCGCTCTTATTCGCATCTTTACCCTGTTTGGGAATTAAGAGGAAGGTCAGACCGGAGATGGGATAGGCGTTCGTGGCGGACGCCGGCGGATCGACAATTGGCAGGCGAACGTCTTTTCCAAGATCATCGGCGAAAGCATTGATCGCCGCCGTAGCTCCCGCGGCTGTCGGCTGAACCCAAGTGCCGGCTCGATTTGCGATCGAAGCTACCGGGAGCTTATTCTCGCTTGCGTATGCAAGTTCGACATAACCGATCCCACCGGGTGTTTGCTTGACCACCCCGGTAACTCCCTCGCTGCCTTTGCCGCCAAGTCCCGTTGGCCAGTTAAC
This sequence comes from Acidobacteriota bacterium, assembly GCA_019244045.1. Taxonomy (GTDB): domain Bacteria; phylum Acidobacteriota; class Terriglobia; order Terriglobales; family Acidobacteriaceae; genus Gp1-AA122. Next base: position 7,213 of record JAFATF010000388.1, on the reverse strand, counting down.
GGCTATGGCCTGACCGACCTGCTTCGCCCACTCAGGGCTGATCTTGGCAAGATAGCTCGTGAAGATGCTAGTCGTGCCGCTTCCATCGGAACGGTGAGCTACCACGATGTTTTGACTGGAAATTCTGACGCCGGGATTATCTTTCTGAATTGCCGGGTCCTGCCAGGTCGTGATCTTACCCAGATAGATTCGAGCTAGCGTCGGACCGCTGAGTTTCAGCGCCTGCTTCAGCTCCGGCAGGTTATAGGTGATGCAAACTGGCCCGGCGCTCTCCGCAATTTGTACCAGGGGCGGCATCCCCTTCAGCTGCTGATCGTCCAGAGCGGCGTCGGAAGCGCCAAAATCCACCAAGCCTTTCTTGAGCTGCTGGATTCCTCCCCCACTGCCGATGGACTGATAGTTGATCTGAACTCCGGGATGATTACTCTGGAAACGGCTAATCCAGCGCGTCATGACCGGATATACAAATGTACTACCCGCCCCGATGATGATCCCTGGACTGCCGCCGGTTTGCAGAGACTTTGATCCGGAATTGCACGCCACCAGAGAAAGCAAAACAAAAAAGCCGCTTGCGAGGCGTAATAGCCCAATTCTTGGCAGCTTGCCAAACATGCAGTACTCTGGCGTCAGAAGGTATTTCGGCGGTTACGATGCCTGTCAAGGCGCTCAGGACTGCCTGTCAGGAGGATTAATTCGTGTAGGCTTTGGGCAGCGAGTATATAGAGAGGAACAGTTCGAGCTACTTCCTTTCGAGCTTCTTTGCCAACTCCGCCATGAGCTTGGGTTTGAGTTCAGCCAGCATACTATCGACGATGCTCGACAGACTATCATCGGAAAGCAGCGAAGAAGATGATGTATCAGCGGACGGGACCGCGTCCAGGGCAGACTCGTCTCGGTTCTGGAGCGCGCCGAAGTCTGCGCTGCTTACGCCGACAGGCTCGAAGGTCTCGCTCGAGCTGCTGCTCGGAGAAGCGGGCGCGAATGCAACCGGCCTCAGGTTGTGCCACTCGTCGCCGCCAGAAGCAGCCGACGTCTCGCCGGCATGATCATTCAAACCAGCTTCTGGCCTGCCAATTTGCTCAGTCGGGGTGCTTTCGAGGCTTCCGAACGGGTCCGGTTCTCTAAATGCTGGAAACGCACCCTTCACTTCATCGGCCATGACCGGCGCTGAGGTAGCGGCCGGCGTTTTTGCGATCTCCGGCGAGCCTTCTATTACGCTGCTAGACCCAGGTCCTCTCCCCGACGATCGAAGACTAGGCTGCGAAGCGCGGGTTTCTTCGCTGAGGGTTTCGATCCATCCGCCACTCGAGGTTGGCGCCGCGGCTGCAGGCGCCGCGCTGGCAAACACCGCTTCCTGGTTTGTATCCATCGGGCCCGGCAGCGGCGCGCTCGAAGGGTCGGGCGAAGCAAATGTGGCGAACGCCTTTTCCATCTCCCGTTCGAGAACCAGTGCCGATTCCGCCGCTTCGAGGGGAACCTCTTCGGCAACCCAGCGCGCTCCCAGCGCCATTGAGGCCGAATCAGAGCCGGAGACTAGGGCAATTGCAGCGGCCTCGGCGGGCGCCTCTCGCTCGTCCGCACCATCCGTTGGGTTCCCGGCAGCTAAAGACGTCCCACCCGTTTCCAGTTCCGCGGAGACTGATGCGGCAGGCTGATTGGCAGGTACTTGGAGCTCGCAGATGTCAGCTCGCTCACCCGCGCTGGGGCTCTCGGCCTCCGATGTCAGCCGCTCAAAGTCCCTGTCACGGTGAGTACTGCCGATGGCGGCTGCCGCCGCGGCGATCGCGGCCAGCTCCTCGGCCGTCACATCGCTGGGCAGGCTGGCTATAGAATCTGCATTCTGTGCGTCGCGCTCGAACTCGCGGAAGGGGGCGCTAGCTGAAGTCTTGATCTCCGCCTTTTCCTGTAGCTCGTCAGCTTTTGAGCCGGGCGAGGGCATGGTAAGGCGAGCCTTCCAACCCGATTCGTGGTCGCCGAAACGTGGACCGGTCTCTGCCACTTGTTGCTCGTAACGGTCCATCGAGGCCACCACGTGCTTAGCGCCATCCTGCACTTGGCCTGAGGGCTGATCCGCTCCTCGCGACTCGGAGTGGGAAGTAGCCTTCAGTTCCAACTTGTTCAGTGCAGCCAGCAGCTCCGTCGCCTCAAACGGCTTGATGATAAAAGCGTCGGCGCGAACCTTACGCGCTTCCTCCTGACGGAAAGGTTCGAGCTTTCCAACCGTCAGCAGGACCGGGATCCGTTCGCTCTCGCGTCCTTCTTTGATACGGGCACAAACTTCCAGGCCACTATAGCCTGGCATGTAGACGTCCAATACCACCACAGCAGGCTTGCATTCTGTGATTTTCTTCAGGGCAGCAGAGCCGTTATTCACCGTCACGACTTCATAGCCGGCATCGGTGAGGATCTTGCGCCCCATGTTCTGGGCGGTAACGCTGTCATCGGCAAGCAGTATTGTGCGCGCCAAGCGGTGTGTCCTTTGGGATGAGCCGACCTTAGCCTGTCCTACGCTGCAAGTCAATGTAAATAAGCAGGTAAACACGTTACTAGCGGACAGCTCCTGTCAGCGATTCGAAGGTAAATGGTTGTCAGAACGACACTAGCGGTCCTGAAGCTGGGGCGTTTTGCCGCGTAACCAAAGTAATGTAGGTGGGAAGTAAAAAGCCCCTCGACAGTCGAGGGGCTTGGGGGGAGGTTGGACTCTCGCAGGAGTCCTGCTTCTCGCCTATTGCTGCTGCTGCGGCGTACCGGCCGGAGCACCAGGCTGGGCGCTAGACAGTTGTTCGAGATCGTTCTTCATCAAGCTGATCTCTACGCGGCCACCGGTGATACGCTTCTGTTTGGTGCCAGGGTCATTCGCGGCGGTGGTCACCGGTGCGTTGCCCATGCCGACGACATAGATGCGATAGACCGGAATGTCGTGGTTGAGCACAAGATAGCGCACAACCGAGTCGGCCATCTTCTGCGAAGTCTGAATGGCTGCCTGTCCGCGTCCGGACGAGAAGCCTTGCACTTCGACGATGTAGCCGCGCTGCCCTTTCAGGTTGTTGGCCATATCATCGAGAGCTTCCTTGGCCTTCTTGCTCAGCACAGTTTGGCCGGGACGGAAGCGGATTTCCGTCTGCGTGACCGCCTTGTACTGGTCAATATTGGTGACTACCTGCTCGACAGTCTGTAGGCGAGTATGGGCTTGCTGTGCCGTCTGCTGCGCCTGGGTAGCCCGATTGCCGGCGTCTACGGCGTGCTGATCGGCTTCGTTGGCCTTGTTCGACGCCAGCTGGATCCCTTGCTGCGCGCGGGAATCGACGTCCTTGATCATTTTGTTGTTATTCGCCGTGAGCTCATCAAGCTCGTTAACGCGGTCGCGGATTGGCTGCGTCTGCCGCTGAACGTATTTCTTACGGGCAAAAGGATTCAGGTGTCCCCAGAATCCTTCATGGGTCTGCGGCTGCAGAGGCTCTTTGCCAGTTGCGCCAGCCTGGGTGGTGGTGGCGTTCTGGTCGGCAGGAGCAGGGCTCTGCTGGTTGGTGGAGGGCTGAGTCGCGCTTTGCTGGTCCGCCTGGTTGCTGGAAGGTTGCGTGGTGCTCTGCTGATCCGCAGGCTGCTGCTGAGTAGCAGTCGGCTGCTGCGGGGATGATGAGCCGGATTGCGAACTGGTGTCATTCTGCTGGGCAAAGGCGGGCAAGGCTAGCGCGCCAGCCAGCACTAAAATCAAGAGTGCGCGGTTATTCATTTGCAATTTCCTCCGAAGTGGGGAGCTCGGGCTCCGAGTCCAGCACGCCTGACGGCGTGTCGCGTTCTAAATGTTTGCGTCTTACTACGGGCTTTTTAGGCCAGCCTGCGCTGACGCCACGCAAGCCTTGGAGCTTCGGTGCGACCGTGAGATCACACCTGGCCTGAGTCACTACATGTGAGATGCCAAAGCTGACCCGCGGGTTCGAAACCTAAGTCTTTGTACCTGAACGAGATCTTAGGGCCTCGACCGACGGCCGGAAGGCTCGGGTGCGCTCTGCAGAGTAAATTTGCCAGTCGCAGATATAAAAACTACGGTAGAACAAACAGCCCCCGCTCGTAACTGGCGAACTTGCCTGCCCGGGTTTTTTTCGCGGTTGCCCCGGCCGGCGAGAACACTCTTCTATCGCAAGGCCGCTGAATGGCGAGTAGCGAGTCGCTGGGCGAAGCCGACCGCGAACCGCGACGGAGTAGGCGGCCCGCAGCAGAAAGATATATAGCTCTATGAGAGACTTCCTTAAAGCGGCAAGGAGGGCGAATGTCATACGGCTTGCGCTGCGGCGAGCGGAATTGGCCTATCGCCGTCATCCTTCTTTGTGTTTGCTCGCTCTGCCGGGCGCAGGCCAGGCAGGCACTCGAGAACTCCAGCCCCCGCGCTTCGCAACGAATGCCGGCCGACCATCGGCAGCAATATTCCGATCTCGCGCTTGAATGGATGCGGGAATACCTCCGCATCGATACTACCAATCCCCCAGGGAACGAGTTGAAAGCCGCCAGTTTCATGAAGAGGATCCTTGACCAGGAGGGAATCGAGAACAAAGTTTTCGAGTATGCTCCCGGGCGTGCGGATCTATGGGCGCGCCTGCCGCATGCCGGCCCGGCTCAGCAGCGGCCTATCGTTCTGCTGAACCACATGGACGTGGTTACCAGTGACTCCGCGCACTGGAAAGTCCCGCCCTTTAGCGGCCAGATCCTGGAAGGTTCGCTCTACGGACGTGGTGCCCAGGACATGAAAGACGAGGGCCTGGCGCAGCTCGTCTCGCTGGTGATGCTGAAACGCGAGCGTATCGCACTGAATCGGGATGTGCTTTTCCTGGCGGTCAGCGATGAAGAAGTCAACGGCAGCGGCACCGACTGGTTCATTGGCCATCACCGTGATCTGCTGGAAGCGGCCGAGTTCTTGATTAATGAGGGCGGGGAGAACCTCGTCGAGCACGGAAAAGTTAAGTACATCGGAGTCGATGTAGGCGAGAAGGCCACATTCTGGCTGCATGTGGTGTCGCATGGAACCGCCGGGCACGGCTCGCAGCCGATCTTAGATTCCTCACCAGATCGGCTGGTGAAGGCCTTGAACCGCGTCATTGACTACCGTACTCCCCTCAAGGTTTTACCGGTGGTCGCGGAGTTTCTGCGTGCCATGGCGCCGTATGAACCAGCGGAGAGGGCACGCTGGTTCCGCAATATCGAACAGGCGATGCATGACAGAAAATTCCAGGCAGAAGTAGAACGCGATCCGTCGCTCAACTACATGCTACGCAACACCATTTCCTTGACTATGATGGGAGGATCGGCGCAGACCAATGTCATACCGCCCGAAGCCTGGGCCAATCTCGACGTGCGCCTTTTGCCCGGCGAAGACCCGGCCAAGTTCCTCGCGTCCGTGCGCGCGATCATCGCCGATCAGAATGTGAGCGTCGAGCCGCAAAGTCCAGAATTTCGCATGGCCAATTCCTCCCCCATCGACACCGCCCTCTACCGCTCATTCCGCGAAGTCGCAGCCGAGTATTTTCCGCAGACGCCAGTGCTGCCGCGGCTGGACAGCGGGTATACAGAAAGCCAGCGTTATCGCCTCCTGGGCATAGCGTCGTACGGTTTCAGCCCATACCTGACCACTGCCGAGGAGGGCTCAACCGAGCACGGCGATAACGAGCGGATTCGCGTCGACGAAGTACGGCGGGCGCCGGCGCTGCTTTATGACGTGCTGGTGCGGGTGGCGGGCATGCCCTCTTGCCATGAATGTTGAACGTGGTTCGCCCGCCCACCTCGAGTTAACTTCTTCTGTTTTCGCCGCCAACTCGGGCCCCCGTGCTCCCCTGTGCGGCTAGGGCCACGCTTATGGCGTGCCCTGACGCGCTACGTGCTTTTCGTACTGCTCGTAAATGTAATTGTCCGTCATACCCGCAATATAGTCGCACACCACGCGGGCCAGCGGATCGCGTTGAGACTTCTGCCGGTAGGCGGAGGGGAGTGAATCGGGATGCGAGTTCCAGTAGGCGAACAAATCGGTGATCACTCGTTCCGCGTCTTCTTTTTCCGGTTGCAGCGCGGTGCTGAAGTAGAGATTCGCGTAGAGAAATTGCTTCACCTGACGCCGCTCGGATTCGACCTCCGGGCTGAAGCTGACAAGGCGCTCGCAATGAGTGCGGATCTCCTCCAGGCTCCTGATGTGGGCTTGCTGGAGATTCGTCTGAGTATTGGCGATCAAGTCATCCACGAAGCGGTTCAGCATGCGCTTGAGCGCCTCGTTGAATCGTAACTTCTCGGGTGCGTGCGGGAACGCCTCATCAATCTCTTGAAAAAGCCGAGCAAAGCAGGCAAGGCGGGAGCAGATTTGCTGAAGCGTAAGCAGATGAGCCTCGTAGCCGTCATCGAGATCGGCCGTGTCATAGGCGATTTCATCGGCCAGATCGATGAGTTGAGCTTCAAGTGGAGGCAGCCAGCCGAGAACATATTCCGAAAGTTCCGGGAATTGCCCGCTGCTGTAATCACGCGAGTGCTTGATAATGCCCTCGCGCACTTCAAAGGTCAGATTCAGCCCGGGAAAAGCCACATAGCGCTGTTCGAAGTCCTCAACGATGCGAAGCGCGTGCAGGTTGTGATCGAAAGACAAGCCGTGTTCACGCATAGCCGCGTCGAGCGCCTTCTCACCAGCATGGCCAAAGGGCGGATGACCGAGATCGTGGGCCAACGCCAAGGCTTCTACCAGGTCGACATTTAGCCCCAACTGCCCCGCTATGGTGCGGGCAATCTGTGCCACCTCAAGCGTGTGGGTCAGACGATTGCGAAAGTGATCTGAGTAACGGCGGGTAAAGACCTGAGTCTTATCGTTGAGGCGGCGGAAAGCGCGAGCATGGATGACTCGATCGCGATCGCGCTCGAAGTCATTGCGGTAGGGGTGAGAGGGCTCCCCATAGCGCCTGCCCAGAGAATTCTCTACCCGGACGGCGTAGGAAGCGAGCATGGCAGAAGAATAGCAGCCGCACTTGCCAGTTTGTCACCCCCGCTTCAGCGTGGGCCCACAGGCCTAGCGCCGCTTGCAGGGGAGCGGTTTTTTGGACTGTTCAGCGTAGACCAAGGCGCTCCAAAGAGCTCGCTCCGGAGCGGGGCCCGTGGTTTGAGGGCTATTTTTGCTGCGGCTCTTCTTTCGCCAGTTTGATTTTGGCCGATTCGAGCTTCCTTTGCACTCTGCTAAAAAGGTCGT
>JAFATF010000075.1 GCA_019244045.1 Acidobacteriota bacterium | reverse complement strand
GGGGGTGAAAGTATGCGTGATTTTAGGGTGAAAGTATGCGTGGACAACTCGGCAGAATGGCGGAAATCCACCATTTTCAGCCGGGGGTGAAAGTATGCGTGGATAACTGCCCTCATCCACTGCCCGCTGGGGGTAACCGCTTGATCGGAGGTGCCGAGCGGCGCAGCAGCAGGCCGCCATTAACCTGCTCGACCTTCGCTGCCGGATAGGCGGCGAGGACCTGGCGCATTGCCGTCAACAGATCGCGCCGGAACGTCTTTGCATCCGTTTGGTCAGGGCCGAATTGGGTTTGTAGAGCAGTCCACGATACGCGGTCGCCGTTGCGACCTTTCACGCGCGGCAGGCGATGCGCGAGCCACACGAAAACATCCAGAGCCCGCGCCGAGTGTTGCAGCGCTCGAACGGCGCGCGGATCGAGCGGCAGGGCATGGCCCTTCAGGCTGTCGAAGAACTCGGAGGACAGCATAACCTCAGACGGCCATAAAGTGCGCTGCCGGTAGTCTTCCGGAAACCAGACATCGAAGCGTTGAATCATCGGTGCCGGGTTAATTGTCGTTGCGCGGTCGCCGAAAGTGATGCCGATCTGTAGCCGGGCCGCGGCCAGCCGATTGAGTTGCTCCTTGAACCTGCCGATGGTTCCTTTCGCGCCGCCGGTGACCGACAACCCTAACTCGCGCATAAAGGCCGACATGCTGTCGGCAATCGGGATCGTCGCTGTCTGCCGCCTCACTGCCTCGGTGCACAGGTGGATCATCAACAGCCGCGGTTTGGCACCGTAAGGGATGCCCTGTAGCAGCGGCTCGCCGGTTTTCGGGTGGAATAAATGCCCCGCTGTCACGATCAGACTGGCGCGCCCGTTCCGGCGTATGTGGTCACGGGTGCCGCTGGCGGGCTCACGATAGGGCAAGCTGCATTGCGCCAGGACAACATGCAGAAACGCGAGATCGCCGGGGTCGGGCTCGCCCATGATCTCGACGGTGGCATCGATCAGGCGGCTCGTCGTTGCGCCGATATGCATCATCATCTCCAGCGCCACCATCGGCGCGGCCCCCTTCCGCCTTTTCCCGCATATCGGCAAGCAGCCGCTGATCGGCTTCGTGCAGGGACAGCAGCCGATCCCGCTCCTGGCGGAGGTCTTCGATCTGGTCGCGTGCATCACCAAGCCGAGCCTCGGTGCCTTCGAGGCGGGCGCGCAACTCGCGTAACTCTGCCGTTGTATCCCCGTTGCTTATCGCGGCATCCGGCGTTGCCTGGATCGTTGCAGCAACGGTCGAAAAGACCCGGTATAACTCGTCGTATAGGAATTTCAAAAATCGTGCGTAAGAAGTATAGTTTTGTGGATACGTCAGGGTTCTTTGTCTGTCAAGCCTTCTAAGAATCCACCAAAAGAGACAAAGGAAGGCGGCTCCATCTCTCCTCTGCTGCAAAATTGACAGGTAACATGATAATCTCTGTCATGGTTTTGTGGATCAGGCCAGGGCTTCTTCGTTTTATCAATTTCCTCCTGGGTATATGTGCGTTCTTTGCCACAGCAATCACATTTCCAGACAAATGGATCATGCTTCGCAAGCGCTGTACTCATGTCTTTCACCACAATAATATTAGCCATAGGTATCCCGTCTCGTATTCGTCGTATAGACCACTGAAATCAACGTGAGGGGGATACAGCAGGCTGAACAGATAAGGGGATCGAGCTTGGTAAACCGCGTGATCTGCGACCGCCACCACGAGCCCAGCGTCAGAAGCCTGTGTATGGCTTTTTCATACTCCTGTTTCAGGATGGTAAAGACCTTCGGCAGCAACTCTCCCCGCACCCGATTGGCATAGAAGCCGGAGTAGCGGATAATACGGAAATGCTCATCGGGAATGCGCCGGATACGTTTGCCGATAAACTCCTGAGCGGGGAGGGTATGATAGGCGAGCTTCTCTGTTTTGTGGTCAACAAAGTCGAAGGGTACCATTGTTCCGTCATACCCAATACTCCCGCTTTCCGCAATTGCAGGCCGTTTTGCATACCTGCCGATATACCGCACCGTAAACTGCGCATTCGAGAGGCGCTCACCACTATATACATACCAGGCGATCGAAAGGAGCCTCCGGATGATCTTCCGTTGATACTCCCGCCTGAAGAGAAAGCGAAGGGAGGGCGGTACGCGGTCAAGCTGCTGATCTCTCCATGATTTCCGCATGTTTTCCAGGAAGTGATCCTTAAAGTGTTTTTTGAAGAAGGGAGAGAGTGGATAGTCAGACGCAACCCGCTTCGTCAACGTGTTCGCATCACTGCCCCCGGAAGTCATGAGCGCGTGGATATGGGGAGTGAATTTCGTATCCCGGCCAAAGGCATGCATCACACTCATAATACCAGGGATGAAACCTTTTCGGGTATACCAGTCATGCAAGCGTCTGATTGATGGTGGTATAGAGCATGTTGAAATACGGTTCTCGGTCAATGCCGAAAAAGGGGCGAAACTCAGACGGGGGATGAAAGATCATATGCCGGTAGGCTGTATTGGCAAAGAGGATAGTATATCGCTCAATCCAGCGCTCCGTCTGCCCAACCCCGCAGGAGGAGCAAAACCGAGACTTGCAGGTATGGGCAACGATTTTCTCTTCCTTACACTGTGGACACTGGTAGCGGTGAAAACCTGCTGCCTCTGTCCCGCAGAGAAGCATTTTCTGCACATTCTTATGAATAGCCGGACGAATGCCGGGATGGGTAGCAGCAAACTGCTGCCAGTGATCTGCGAAAATCTGTTTGAGTTTCTTGCCTCGGATAATCTGCATACTGTCGAGGCAGAAGGGAAGTATTATCTCATTTGTTATGGAAAACGCAAGCGGGGCAGCCCATAACGATACTCCTTTGCAAATAGGGCGGGTCGCACAATTTCATATTTTGCGACGTCCCGCTGAGGCAAGGCTACAAATCCAATAACAGTAATCATACCGTCCGGAAGTATTTTTTTCACGCTTCAGCGGTTCCCAAAAGCGGTCTAACGGACACCAGGGGAAGCAAATGGGTGGCAATTACCCCATAACGTCAGGGGTGAGGCCTCGCGCAGCGATTAACTTGACAGACGAGGTTTTTGCTGAAATACTTTCTATATATGAATCTCGATTTGTACATGAATGTAGATCACCTTTTTACAGGTAGACTTAATCGGACACACTATTTCTTTGGACTATTATTGGCAATTGCCATAGTGTTTATCTCAGTACTTTTCTTTTTATTCCTCAAGTCACTTGAAGGCGGATTTTTCGATACACCGGAGGGCACGGTCTTTAATTTACTACTACTTGCTCTCTGGTATGTATGTTTCGCTGTCTTCGTTTTCTCTCTCTACATAAAAAGAATACATGACATTGGTTACTCCGGATGGTTTTCTCTTATTTATTTTATCCCTATACTTAATTTTGCTGGGGGACTTTTGTTACTATTCAAATCTGGAACAAAGGGGAGAAATAAGTATGGGAAAGCGGATTAATCCCCGCTCTGCTCGATCTCTCACAACCCACTGAATTGTAATCCCGAACCGCCACAAGTGAGCTGAACATCGAGGCCTCATCGGGGAATGTAGGCCTATGACAAGCAGGAGAAAACCACGCTCGAACTTTCCGCGCAGGATCTTCAGTTTATCGCGAAGCCGAAACCGGCCGCGGAAACTGTCTCATCTCGGTAAGAGCCCGCAGTCCCGACCACCGAATAAATTCCGCTGCTGGGCGTCTGTGGCAGCCGCTGAGAGGGGAAACGCTGCGCCGGCTACCCTTCCTCCCGGAAAACCGGAAATACCCTCTCTCCGGGCTTTCTAAGCGATTTTTGCTAGGAACGTTGCGCTTCGGTGGTGGGTCAGGCTGCTTTATATGGCTTCGCTTACCTACCGGCCTCAGCTATTTTGGAGAGGAGGTAGGGCGTTGGCGGAAGGTCGTTGCAGCATTCCGCCACCAGCTGGGAAATACGGGTTTCTATGGGTAGAATATCAAGACTACATTTCTTTTATCTGGCACATCCATAAACTGGAGAGCATCCTGAAGAGTCCGGAGGGCTCGGGGTTGGCACGGGGGTAGGAATTACACCATCAGGTATGATCACGGGTCTGTAAGGCCCTATAAGTATGATCGAAAGAAGGTCAACGCAAGAAGAAAATGGCGCCAGCTGTAACACTGCTAAGATAACAGAGCCTTGATTGTTCGAATTTCCTGGATTTTCGAAAAATACGATCAGTTTGTCCCCGAGGTTTATGTACCCTGAAATTTTTCCGACATCATTGACCCGTTCTATTATCCCAACACCAGGGAAAATATGGCCGGCGACGTCTGTATCACAGAAGATCACGTCTCCCACAGCCTGTAACTCTGGTGGCACCTGATCTGGGGCGCGAGGGGGTACTAGCCATAGCTGTGGGCAAATTCCCAACGGCGTACCACCAATGCAGTAAATCTTATCAAGTAATCCTAACCCCTGCCTGGCTTGATGATAAATCGTGGGCTGGCAAGTTCCTAGTGATACCAGTTCGGGCGGACATTCATCAGGAGCTGGAGTATTAGACGGATAGGCAGAAAACCAAGGGCCAAGCCATGGAGAAATGGGTGGAGACGTGGAATTGGGGCTTACATACCCGCCCCATTCAAGAGCAATCTCACCGACCGAGGGCACATTGTGGAATATTGTCCATTCTATGTGAACGTCTCCCGGTTTGAGGGAAGTGCTAAAAGCCGGATTGCGACTACAAAATGTCTCATCAGCTGCGACATAGCCCGCACCATTATCTGGAATGCCTTCATCTCCACGTATCCATTCTTTGGCAAGTGATGGATTGGACCTTCCAACACAGGTCACAGCTACTTCACTATTCCCTAGATTGACATATACTGCTTCAGCATACCAGTAGAGGTTATCTGTCCCCGGATGTTGGTAGATGTATGAATTTCCCCATATAATTCTCAGGCTAGCAGTGCCGTCCCCGTAAACGGCCGTGGATTCCCCTGATATTGTCCCCGCAGCGTTGTAATACCAACCGGGTTTTGGTTGAACAGACTGTGCGACAGACTGCATAGTTGTAATAGCCGTAAACGTCAGCAGCGCAGCCCAGATGAGGAGAACACGAGGGACGAGTGGCTTCAAGCCATTCGTAATTCGTTCCCGTGTTTGCGTCTTTTGGCCTGGCTGTAGGGAAAGTTTCACGGTCGCTTCCTCCCCGTTATCCCGGTCACGCCTATATTTTCTCCTGTCGTGCCGGTCGCCTGCCCGGCGTTGTCGAATGGCGTGGGCGTGCTTATCGGCGATCATATGCCTCAGCTCTTCAGCAACGAACGAAAATCGCATCAGTGATACGGGGAGCGCCTGGGGCCATCACCACGAAAAGCATGCAAGCCTCTTCAGCCCCATAGTTCACCCTCAAATCTCACTGCTGAGCAAAGTCTCAGAAAAGGATCGTTTTTTGAGACTATGTCATTTTCCAATCCTTCCCGCAGATTTGTGTACGGTTTGTAGTCTTAAAAACCCGTCTCAAAAATAAACGTCTCAGTTTTGATAATCGTCTGAGTTTCCGAGACAGTGGCGAGAGGTTTTGGCTGTAGTGTTAACTAGTGCCCGGGCCGGGTACTCCCGTCGGAGCTTACCAAAGGTGTCCACCAATCCAGGGGAGGCTCACAGCAAGGCGGCCTTCACCGGAGGGACACAACGCTTACATCTCTCTCATCAGCCTTTCGCGTGCAGGCTTCATGCCCATGATCACGGCCGACCTCGCTGCAGTGCTGGGCAAAGTTCGCCGACCCGGCGACTTCTTCGCCGCCGGCACAACTGAGTTGCTGGCCCCGCTGCTGGAGGTCGAGGGTGTCGGCCCCGTGGCGCTGCCCCTGTTGCCGATCCAAGCCAGGGAGCTCATCGGCGTTGCCGATCCAGCTCCATACGGCCGTGGCGAACAGACCGTGGTCGACCCGGCGGTTCGCCGTTGCTGGCAGATCGGCCCAGACCGGGTGCGCATCCGTGGCCGGCACTGGGCCCAGACTCTGGAGATGATCTTAGCCCGGGTTGCAGAGGGACTCGGCGTTGACGCCCCGATCACAGCTGAATTCTACAAACTGCTGCTCTATGATCAGGGCAGCTTCTTCATCGACCATCGCGACACCGAGAAAACGTCTGGCATGTTTGCGACCCTCGTGGTTGCGCTGCCGTCGTCCTTTGTCGGGGGCGAGCTGGTCGTGCGCCACAAAGGCCGCGAGGTCCGGCTCGACCTGTGCTGCGAGGACCCCGCAGAGGTGGCCTTCGCCGCCTTTTACGCCGATTGCGTGCACGAGGTTCTGCCCGTCACCAAGGGCCACCGCCTGAACCTGGTTTACAATCTCGTGCGTGGCGGTCGGGACCGACTACCCGAACCGCCCGATTATGCGGGTGAGCAGGCCCGCGTTGCCGCGCTGTTACAAGCCTGGTGCTATGCGAAGAAGCGCCCTGGAGATGCTTCCCCCGAGAAGCTGGTTTATCCGCTGGAGCACGCCTACACAACAGCCGAGCTTGGGTTCACGGCGCTGAAGGGCGCTGATGCCGCCGTAGCTGGCGTGCTCACCACGGCCGCGCCGCAGGCGCGCTGTGATCTCCACCTGGCCCTGCTTACGGTGGAGGAGAGCGGGGCTGCCGATTATTCCGAGAGCTACGGATCGCGCCGGGGGCGGTGGAGTGCAGTGGAGGACGAATTCGAGGCCGGCGAGGTTTTCGACCGGGATATGACCCTGTCGAACTGGCGCCGCCTCGATGGCAGCGTGTCCCCGCTCGGTGACATTCCGGTGGAAGCGGAGGAATTCTCACCGCCTGATGCCTGCGATGACCTGACACCCGATGAGGAGCATTTCCACGAGGCCACCGGCAACGAAGGCGCGTCCTTCGAGCGTACCTATCGGCGAGCTGCGCTGGTGCTCTGGCCCAGCGAGCGGATCTTTGCCGTCCTGAGCCAGGCCGGGCTGCCCGTGACCTTGCCGTATCTCGACGATCTGACCCGGCGCTGGGCCGATAGCGCGGGAGATCGGCAATCACCGCTCTGGCGCGAAGCGCATGACCTCGCCGGACATATGCTCGCTCAGTGGCCAACGCAGGATTGGCATCCGCGCAAGGACAAGGTCTCGAGCGACACCACCCGAATGCTCACCCTGCTGACCCAGCTGGACGACACGGCGCTGATCGAGCGATTTCTGACCGAAATCACCGCTGCGGGCCACTATGACAAGGGCGATAACGCGGCCATCCTTGCCGCGCTCGACCGCTTGCCGCCGCGCCGAGCCACGGCGTTGATCGAACGTATTGTGGCCGGGACAGCTATCACTGTCCTCAGAGCTAACGCCGATCTGCTGGCCCGAGCAGCAGCCGCCTGGGGGCCGGGGCGTGCAGCCACCTTGGTGGGCGCAGCCACCCAGCTTGTCGAGGCACTGCCGGGTGATCCGGCAGCGCGTACCGCGTTGAAAGAGCCGGGGCAGCGTCCATCGAGGGTAAACCCACGCGTTGTCGTCGACCTCCTAACGGGCCTCACCCTGATCGATCCAATGCTGGCCGAACGGAGCCTGGACCACATCCTTGCTTGGCCCAAGACCTACGACCGCGATGCCGTCCTTATTCCGGCGGCCCGCATTCTGGTCGGTGCCGACACGACACAAGGCACAGCGGCGATTGACCGGCTGCAGGCTGCGTGTGCCGCGCATCTGCATGCCAGGATTGCCGAGCCTTTGTCACCGCCGGCCGACTGGCAGCGCGCGAGTATACTCCCGTGTCGCTGTCAGCACTGTGCCGAGCTGGCCCGCTTCCTCGCGGACCCCGAGCGCAAGACCTGGGTCCTCAAGGCTGCCGAAGCCGCCCGGAGCCACGTTGAGGAGAGCATCCGGCGGGCCGGGAGCGACCTCGACACGACAACCGATCGCCGAGGCCGACCCTACAGCTTGGTGTGTACCAAAAATCAGGCCAGCTACGACCGGCGCGCCAAGCAGCGCAGGCAGGATCTCAAGGATCTGGCACTGCTCACGAGCTGAGGTGCTGCGCGACACTGAGGATAGCCCAAACGGCGCGTCGACGATCGTTCTACGCTCCAGCAAGCGCGCTCCAGCCCTGGCGAATTTCGAGCACGCGGTCAGGCGGGGAATTATTGGAGCTGCGCTTCGGACAGAATGCCAGATATGCCGCGGCATGAGCCGTCGGGGTTCAGCACGCCGGAGAGCCATACGAAGAGCGACGCGGAATAGGCCGATGCCGTCACCCGATTGACCTTGGCGTCGGCAATGATCACAGAAGCAAAAATAGATAATCATTCATAAACATATGGTTCTTATTACTGTTTCAGACCGTTATAAAGCTGCCGGATCTCCCGTGAATATTTTCCTACATTCCCTTGTTTGCTGCTCCCACCAGACCCGAGTGTTCGCTACTCGGTTGTCCGCCGTGGGCGTCTCCGCCGCGTTGGTGCGACTGGTGGCTCGATTGAGCGACGACGACCGAGCCCAATCTCCTTAGCCATTGCCGCACGACGCTCTGAATAGGCAGGTGCGATGAGCGGATGATCAGATCGCAAATTCCAGCGGGCCCGATACTCGTCGACGCTGAGCCCGTGCTGTACCCGCAGATGCCGGCGCAGGATTTTGGCGCGAAACCCGCATTCGAGACACACGACGTAATGGGGCCGTACCGATTGTCGGATCGACACCGCCGGCTGGCGTGGCTCCGGCATTGGCGGGGTGGCTTGCCCAAGGCTGGCGAGTGCACGATGGACGGTGACGATCAATTCAACAAGTTGCTCGGGTCCGAGCTGATGATGTCGCACATAGCTGCTGACAATGCGCGCGATCTGGTCGAGATCGCCGCCGAATGCCGAATCTTGTCCGGCCATTTGTACGCTCCCTGATTATCAAGGCTGTTCAACGCTGCTGGATGGGCTGAAGTGAGTCCGCGCTGCAACACAAGATGGGCGAAGTGAAGCGCTGGATAGAAAAGGGGCTTCACGAAGCGGCGGATGTCTGATTCCTGGGACGGCAATCGTGTCGGAGGTTGCCGTGACCAAATTCGCGCCGTTGCTGGGCTTGCTGGCGGACGTTCCTGATCCACGCCGGGCGCAAGGGCAAATCTACAAACTGCCTCACGTGCTGCTGTTCTCCATCCTCGCCAT
>JAFATF010000740.1 GCA_019244045.1 Acidobacteriota bacterium | reverse complement strand
GCTCGGTCCAATCAAGCTTTCTGCCGAATGCAAAGGCGGGATCATCAACTCCCGCCACTCTGGCCAACGCTCAAAGCTTTATCGCGGCCTGTGCGAGGCGGTCGGGTTGTTGATGGCATCTCCGTCGCCTGGAAGGCAGGTCGCCGTCGTTCCCTATACGGCGGTGACGCTGGCGCTGGCACAACGCATGGCGCCTCGCTGCAAGGGAGCAGGTATAGAGCTTGCTCTCGTGAAAAGCCGGGGCGAGGTCATCGATGTTCAATCTGACACGGTTGATCAGACACACGGCACAAATAGTCAGGAGACCAAATGAGTTTCAGCAAATTGCACCCCTTCGAGGAACGAGCTGTTGCGTTTCTGGATGTCCTTGGCTTCACGCAGCTGATCAAGGATGCTGAGATACACCCGCATCGGCAGTTGGAACTATTTGGAATTATCGCCTCTCTCGACGGCCACGTGAAATACGACAATCGAAACGTTTCCGCGGAGGTGCCTGATCCCGTCAAGCCGAAATACATTTTCATCTCCGACAGCATCATCTTCTCAGCGCCCCTACGTCATGGCACTTACGATGGGCTCGGTATCATTGTCGCCAAAACGATCCAGATTGCTCATAAGCTCATGCAGATGGGTCATTTGCTTCAGGCCGGGATCAATGTCGGCTCGGTGTGGCACACAGGATCGAATATCTTCGGAACGGGCTATATCGACGCTTATAAAACGCAAGCCGCCCTGACACACCCACAGGCAATTCTCACGGATGCAGCCGCCGCGCATTGGCAAAGCGACCTTGCCAGCAAGGTTCCGCAGCTCTGTTTCCTGGACACGGATGGCAAGCTCAACGCCGATATTCTCAATCCAAACTACCTCGATGCTGCGATCACACACATTCACGGTGGCGTCGAAAATCAGTTTACGGCTTATCGAGTTTGGATCACGACCAATCAAGCGAAATTCGCCGGTACTTCGCCCGGGAAGAAGTGGGATTGGGCGGCAAACTATTTCAATGAGACGCTGAAGCGGCACGGGATCAACGTTCCGCCGATCTAGAACCGCCGCCCGCACGGCGTCATCAATCGAGCCTGACTACGCCGGAAGGCTATCTTCCTTTGTGCCGCGGGCCACGATCATAAGCGCACCCTGTGGAAGCGGACGCTGTAGCTTCAGCGCTTCCTCCGGCGCCGCCGTGGGCCAGGCCTCAATTTCTTCGGGCGTCGTCAAGATCACCGGCATCGCCTTGGGATGAATGGCGCCCACGACATCATTCGGTTCCGTTGTCAGGAAGCCGAACAAGTCGTTTTTGGTTTCGCCCTCTTGACCTTGCGAACCGAAGTCCAGTTCGTCCAAAGCCCGGCGAACACGGAAAAGCGTTCATGGCAGAGAAGCCCGGCGAGGTCGAGGTCATGGGTTATCTTGCGTATGGTCACCCCTTCCTCGATGGCAACGGCCGGACCATCATGTTGATCCATGCCGAGCTTGCGCGTCGCGCGGGCATCGGCATCGACTGGGCGGCTACGGACAAGGACAAATCCCTCGCCGCGCTGACTGAAGAGCTCGAAGAGCCGGGTAAGGGAAAGCTCGATGCTTACCTCAAGCCTTTCATCCGGAAGGGCTCGGAGATGAAAGACATTGCGGGCGCGATCAAGGGAGCGCCCGGCCTCGACGGGGGAAATGCGGACACCGTCGCTGGCGACACCAGCAATCCGACGCTCAAGGCGAAATACGAAGCCCAGGAACTCAACGCAAGGGCTCCAAGGCCTGACCTCGCGGCAAGGCGGTTTGCGTTCCCTGTGTCTCAAGCATTCCTAGAAGCCCGCACCGCGGCGCGCATCTCTTCGCGGCGGTCCGGCCGTTCCTGCAACAGCCCTTCGAAAATCACCGCACGCAAACACTGCGCCGCGATGATCTCGACATCTACGATCGGGTCCGCGCCGTAGTCCGCATAGTATTTCTGGTACTTCCCGGCATCGTGCACATCCGGCGCGCCGCCGTGGATAACGCTGGCGCGCAGGCTCATGAGAAGCCTGAGACGCTCATAGGGATACGTTTCAAAGCCGTGCTTCGTTGCCGCTTCGATGATCGCTTGCGTGGCGCGGCCCGGGTCGCCCAAAATGGAATCCATAGCCATGAAAATATGTGCGAAGCTCTCATTGGGTTTCAGCGGCCAGGCGCGGTAGAAATATTCGAGCGCGCGGCAATGCTTGACGTTACTGTTGTCGCTGGATGAGAGCTTCTCGCCGAGGAGCTTCAGCCACGGTTGGTCGCATGCCTCGATGGTGGCGTTGTGCATAAGCGGCGGCACGGCGGGGGCACCGAAGGATTCGGTGACGCCGGACCGTGCGAACGTACAACGGCCGCCGTAGTTGTGCCTGCCGCTGAACATCTTTCGCTCATGGCGCGGCAGGACGAGCGCGAGGGCCCCAAGGATTGCCGCCTTCCGCTTTTCGGCCATCTCGAAAGTCGGGGCGCGGACCCCAAGCCATGCGGCGACGAGTTCGCGGTTGCGGTCCGGACTGACGCATGAAAAATGATCGGGGGAAAGCGGGTTCGACGGATGAATGCCGAGCCACGCATGGGTCAGGGATGCCGGCTTGAGGAAGCTGAATTCCGGCCCGTCGAAATCTTCCTCCACGACGATCGGCACCAACGGATAAAGCGTTAATCCGGTCTCGGGCGTGAAGATCGGAGAGGCTACAAGATACCCCGCCAGCACGTTCTTCACCTGCCATGGGATAACATCGGCAAGATTGCCGTGCACGTCCTGGAACATTACGCGCTCGCCGATGGGCCAGAAGTGGTCCATGATGAAGTTCTGCAGCAGGCTCTGGCGCGCCCGCACCTCCATCTGCCGCAGATGCGCCGGGCCGTGTTGCCGCACAAAGAGCGTAGCCTCGGTCAGCCCCTTGGGATCGTGGAAGATCTCGATGCCGAAGCTTCGCTCGAACAAGGATGCGCCGATATGCCCAAACAGAAACCGGCACGACAATCCGCCACCGCCATCCTTCATGGAAATCGAGCCGAGGAGGTACTCGATCGCCTGCCGGCAGACGGCTTCGGTGGTGGCTTTGGCTTCATCCTGTTCCATAAAGAGCATTTTCGTTGATTCACGCTGTGTGCGAAAGATGCCCGGAAGGTCGTTACGGCTTAATTGGGCGACGGGCGTGCATCTTCTCGGTCAGCCATTCGAGCGCGACATTCCCGTCCCAGCCCTTTCGGCCGAGGCTTTCCGGGGTTACGTCGGTGCTCGGCCACAAGCCCGCGAAGATCAGGCTATCGATGCCTGCCTCCAGTAATTTCTCGCGGTAAGCCACATCGTCCGGGCTATTCCGGTCGGGGCGAAGCACCGCCGCGCAGGCCCCCGCCAGAACATCACAAATCTGAAGCTGCTTCTCCTGCACGGAATCGCCAAACCGCGTCTGCACCACGTTCATCGGGAATTCCGCGACTGTCCCCGGGTTTTCAAACCGTGCCTCGGGCAGCGTTGCGGCCGAGTAAGCGTCCCAAATCCATTTTTGTTTTGCCATGTTGGAGGACTGGTCGTGCACCACCGTCCATGGGCCCTTATGGCGTTCGTTCCACGTGTGGCCAATCTGGACGAGGCCGGTAAGCGCGATGTCGAGGACGCGCTCCGGAACGTTTGTGACATGCTCGTGGCCAAGCAGCATAAACGATAAGGAAAAATAGCGCAGGATCTCCTCGCGGTCGCCATCGACCCGCTGCTTTTCCTTTTCAATGAACGAGCGGCACTCGTCGTACCGTTCGATTGTCCGTGCACGGAACATGCGTTGAAAATGCAGAAGCAATTTCCTGCGGAAGGCGGGTGACCAGAAC
>JAFATF010000574.1 GCA_019244045.1 Acidobacteriota bacterium | reverse complement strand
AAAGATCTGCTGCCCGCCCTGTGGGTTTTCGGTTGCGGCGTGGCTCCAGCCAACCAGCTTCTGCGTGCCCGGCGACAACAATTCAAAACTCGTGAAATTGCGATTCAAAACCGGCAGGTCTTCCACATACCTCTGATTAAACTCGATAGCGACGTCAGAACGGTCGGTTTTGAGCTGTGGTGCCTCGGCTGTTACTTCTACCGTCTCCTGCGTGCCGCCTACCTGGAATTGTCCGTCGGCGCGGGACCCGGTATCGGCCGACACGGTCACGTCTTTCTGCTCGAGCGCCTTGAAACCGGGGGCTTCGATACGCACTGTGTAAACGTCAGGAACGAGGTGGGTAACCGAGTAGTTGCCGTCTTGATTGGTGGTAGCTTGGTCCGATGTATTCTTGGTTTGGCTGGTGACAGTAACCTTGGCGTTGGGGACGGCCGCCCCCTGGGGATCGGTAACAGTGCCAAGAATGCTTCCATATACGGCTTGCGCGAAGGATAATTTGGGGGTTAGCGCAATCATCAGGAATGTCAAAATCGCACCGGCTACAACCAATTTCCTTGTCATCGATTGTCCTCCCGACTAGCCTCGGTTCGTTGCGAAACATTTATCCCGCAGATCGGCGACTCGAAATCGCAACTCGCGTCGCCCACCGGTGACGAGAAGTGGGCAGAATAAGTTTTCTGTGCCGCAAGCAAGGGAAAACTTCGCCCCGTACACACGAAGCCCCACATGTCGTGGACCTTGTATGTACCTGTTCACCAGAGGGAGATAGTTTCAGTAGGTTTCGGCAGTGTTACAAAAAAGCAAGTCGCTTGGTTGCATTGAGATATCAAACTTTGTTACGCTTCGCGTCACATGAGCGTTACACCACTGCGGGGCTCAGATCGACCAGAAGTTTCTACCGAAATTAATAAGCTCATTCAGAGCGAAACTCTGCATGGCTCCGAATCGCTCTGTAAATTGCTTCGTTATCTTGCCCAACACGCAGTTGAACACCCTGGTACTCCGCTCAAGGAGTATCAGATTGCCACCGAGGTGTTCGGACGTCCGACGGATTTCGATCCCCACCTGGACTCTGCCATTCGCGTGCAGGCAGGACGCTGGCGCATGAAATTGGCGGAGTATTACGCGGTCGAAGGATCTGGTGACCCGCTCATTGTCGAATTGCCAAAGGGCACGTACGTACTTAATTTCTATCCGAAATCTCGGCGCAAGCCCATCGAACCAAAGGAACGAGTTCAGCATGACCGCCTCCCTGCTGGGGCTACGAAACCAGTTCCCCTTAGGCCAACTTCAGGGCGGAGGTTGGCCGTTTTCATAACAGTACTTTTACTCCTTCTGATTGCCGCGGCGATTCCCATCATCGTCTTGCTTGCACAACGACGGGCTGCGAATTCGTCGACTGTCCCGAGTGCAGCCGCTCCAACTGCAGCGCAAGCCTTTTGGCGCCCGTTCGTCGACGCCCCTGATGAGCCATGGGTTGTCTTCAGCAATGGAGCGTTTATCGGACGGCCAGAAACCGGCATGCGCTACTTCGACCCTCGCCGCGACGCCGCGGACAAGATTCTCGATCACTACACCGGAGTGGGCGAGGTCTTGGCCATTCACGAACTTGATCGTATATTCAGCATGATGCATCGCGAGCTGCGGGTAAAACGCGGCAGCTTGCTTTCGCTCGACGACGCCAAGAATAAGAATTTGATTTTTGTCGGTTCGCCTGCAGAGAACCTCTCTCTTCTGGAGATGCCCGGTTCCCGGGAGTTCGTCTTTAGGCGTGTCGATTCTGGGCGCCGCAAGGGAGACTTGGGCATCTTTAATGTTCATCCCCAGGCGGGGGAACCCTTGATGTTCCTCGCCACACCTGGCCCGCCGCTTATCGAAGACTACGCCACCATCACTTTGACGAGCGGCCTCAATCCGGGACGACACATGCTGATTCTTGGCGGAACTACCACCCTGGGCACACAAGCTGCCGTCGAATTTGTCTGCCGGGATGATTCCCTTGCACAACTGCTTCTACGGCTCAGCGTAGGCAAAACTGTGGACATAAGGCCTTTTGAAGCCGTTCTCCGAGTGAAAGTAACCAGGGGTGTCCCCGTGGAAACGCACTTGGTCAGCTTAAGGAAAACGGGGCTGTAAGCTCAAGGCGTGGGCGCTTTGAGGTGAGGATCGAGTTCAGCGGCTTTTTGGAACTCGGCCTCGGCGTCTTGTTTTTGACCGCTGCGTGCGAGCGCAATGGCCAGCTGGTAATGTGCAGCGGCAAAATTCGGCACCATGCGAATGGCATTGCGAAACTGCGAGATCGCGCCCGGCAGGTCCCCGACGCTCAGCAGCCGTTTCCCAGAGTTGGTGGCAAAATCGGCCGCCTGTCGGCTGGTTTGTTCTTTACTTAGCGCAGCGGCGGTCTTATTTTCGGCATCGGCTCCGGCGCTGTCGCCCTCGGCCCGCAGCACGGCAGAGAGGGTCATGTGCGCTCCCATAAAACTGGGCTGCAAGCGGATGGCCTCCCGCAGAGCCTGAGCGGCCTCCGGGAGTTGGTTCATCTGTTTGTAGACACTCCCCAGGGTGTAATAAGCCTCCGAGTAATCGGGCTTGATGTGAACGGCGGATTTGAGAGCCTCGGCCGCTGGAGTAAACTCCCCCTTTTGCCAAAGAGTTACACCTAAACTGTAATAGGCGTCGGCGAGCGTCGGATCGAGATCGGTTGCCTGCTTGAATTCAGCGATGGCGGCGGGCAGGTCGTCTTTCAGTTTGAGAGCCAGCGCCAGGTTGTAATGCAAGTCGGCTTTATTGGGGGCCTCATCGAGTGCCTTGCGAAGTTCCTGGATAGCATCGATGAAATCAGCCTTCTCAAGGTAAGCCACTGCAAGATTGCCGCGAAAATCGACATCCGCCGGCCTGGACGCCAAGGCTGCCTGAAACTCCCGGATGGCTTGATCACCTTGGCCCGTCTGAAGGAGCGCCAGGCCCAGATTGTTGCGAGTTTCAGGGTCATTCGGAGTCACCTGAAGCGCTTTGCGAAAAGCTTCTGCTGCTTGATCGGGTTGCCCCATACGCTGGAGGAGCAATCCTGACCTGGTCTCTGCCTGCGTCATATCGGGTTTGAGCTCACTGGCGCGGTGATACGCATCAAGAGCAGCATCATTCTTGCCTGCGGCCTCAAGGGCATTCCCCAGATAAAATCCGGCCACTGCGTCATCGGGAGCGAGTTGAACGGCCCGTGCTAGAGCCTTTTCAGCGCCCTGGAGGTCCCCGCCGCTTAAGAGCGCGACCCCCAGATGTGTTTGTGCCGGTTCATACCTGGGGTTGAGCTTCACAGCCGTGCGAAACTCTTCCTCGGCGTC
>JAFATF010000522.1 GCA_019244045.1 Acidobacteriota bacterium | reverse complement strand
GACGAAACTCACCTTCATTGGAAATGAACCCATGGAGAGCGCGAAAAATAGCGGTCAATTAGAGGGCTGGAACCAGATACTCGATAAACTTGCTGTACTTGTTGCGGGGCTGACGCAGGCGAAATAAGAAGCCGAAGCTTTGATGATCGTCATGCGCGAGCAACTGAACGTAAAGCAAAGGCAGGTTATCTCGGAGACCCCGGCTAAGGGCGGTGGCGGAGGCTTAGTTGAAACCTGCTTCTCGTCACTTGGCCGGATGGTCGCTTCCCGGCCAAGCGACCTTGGCTCGGCTGTTGCCGTCAGGGTTAGCTCATCGAGTGCAATTTGAAGCGTGATTCGGCGGATTAGTACCGGTGGACGGACTTACCGCCATCGACTCCCGAATTGTCGCCATTTGGAAGTTGAAAATCTGATTCCGAAGCTGGTCTAGTTCGGAATTCCTCGACAGCGAATGACGCGGGAATATCAATGTTCGGGGGCCCGCACTGCTTTTCAAGAGAATGCCAGAGCCGTGATCCGTTTGTGATCCGTTAGCACTGCTTACCAGTGCCTTCCATCGCTTTTACGGCGCCCGCCGCGTTCTCTATGTTGTTGAAACTACGTTATAAGGCGATTTCGAATCCCACTCTCTCCGCCATCCCAAATCGGGGCGTAAGTATTGGCTTTAGCGTAATCTTTACTGTTGCTTAGACTGCCTGCAGAGGCGGTCAAGCAAGGTCGTTACGAGCTGGGCCCGGCCGCGATTGCAAGGTGCTCTGACCGTAATTCGCACGGATTGCGATTGTCTGACGTGTCTTCGATAAAGTGGCGCCTTATTTGCTGCTACGAAGACAGGGCTCCCGACACGGCCAATCAGGGTCCTGGGCACTTGTCGCAGATCAACGGGCAGAACTCCAGAAAAAGCTCGAGTCAGGCGTCAACTAGCGCCGGCCGGGTTCCGGCGTCGCGCTCAACCCCGTTGCGCGATAGACTCAATTCGCGGTCAAATATCGGTAGCGCTGTGTTCGTGCAGGTTGTTGCTGGTGCCGGGGGATTACAAGTAGCGGGGACGTGAGCATGACGTCGTTCGTTTTGCCCGCCGCCATAAAGATGTCGGTCTGCACCTTCGGTAATCCCGGCAATACGTTGCCGTCCTCGGCGACAATAAAGAAACCTGGAACCCCCGCCGTAGCTGTCAGCGAACCCACTATGGAAGGCACGTGCATGCGCAAGCCGGCATTCACCAAGCGCAGCAGAACGGTACCAGTGACGGGCGCTGTCGACGTGCCTGGCGGATCGTGAAAAGGAGTAATACCGACTGCAAGTGGAAAAAGGAGCGTTACTAAGGTTAGAGGCTTCTTCCCCGGATATCGCGCCTACTTTGGTTTGAACATTTTGTGCATGAAGAGAGGAGCGCAGTTGCGAAAATGTCCGTCGCTGACCTCTGTTGGCCGTCATGGCTTATGAATGGGCATGGTTATCACGAAGCGCGCAATCATCGTTGATGATTACCTCTCCGGCCCCAAGTACGAATACGCCAGTAAGCCATCGCAATCGCCGTTTGTATTGATTTTCGCAACCCCGCATAGCCTGTTTGCCTTTTAATTCATGAAGGTTCCTATAAATAGTCTTGCGCGCAAAATGCGCAATTCTGGTGTCACGGCTACGGTCCCTTTCATCGCCCGCACGGCTCAAGCAGCGAACACCGAGGTATTCGCGTGATGAGATTTTCAGCCCAGGCCACAACTAGGGAGTACCTTGGTAACTTGAGGTGGGTAGTGGTGGTGCTTATGCTTTCAGCGTGCTGCGGCATAGGGTCTTCCGAGGTCAACGATACATACAGGCATGCGCCGTGCTCTGCGCGCTGGGGGTCTTCATCACTTCGCTTACTCCGGCCCCGTTTGGCAATGGCCCTTATTCCACCGTGCACGGGCCGCTGCGGCAGATCGGTCCCCGATCGGAATGGGATTTGATCGTGGGCCTATGGTTCGCAGTGATGGCCTTGCTCCTACTGCGGGCCAGTTCCTACCCGCTTCGCTCCTGCAGTTTGCAAACTCTGACGTGCACCCGAACGTGTTGACCCTGCCGTCCGCTGTTCGGGATTGACTCCGTACAGAAGTAGACCTGGCAACAGGACTGCCGACCATGAGGATTCCTCGTTGCCGTCCTCCACTTCAGATTGCGTAATGAATTTTGACGTTCGCGTTGAGAGCACAAATGATGTCACACACATTTGGCGGCCTGCCGTATCTGACCAAAAATGACTGCAGTCTCCTTGCCGATCGCGCCAAGCGCGTCAGCATTAAACCGGGTGAAACCCTAATCCAGCGAGGAAAGGAAACACGGATGGTGTACCTGCTACTCCATGGACGTGTACGAATTGAGGGCAGCCAGGGCACAATCGCACATATCGGAGGAGGGCAAGTGGTCGGTGAAATGGCATTCCTGGAAGACAGTTTACCTAGTGCTAGCGCTATCGCCGAAGAAGCTGTTGAGGCCTACGCGCTAACCTGGGAATCGCTCAGCGATTTGTTTGAAATTTTTCCTCACCTCGCTTCCCGGTTCTACAGGTCTCTCGCCCTCAACTTGTCCCAGCGGCTTCGGGATCTTCTCACACCGAAAAAAGTGGTTGCCAGCGGACGCGGCCAGTGAACCCTCAAACATTGTGCTTTGAGGGTGGGGCGGAGAAATCGTTGTAGATCAACCTCCAACCGCCGCCTTTTCCGCGTCCCAGGGTAGGCTGTTGGCGAGCCTAATGCTAACTTTTTCCCCCCTGGACGCTCCTGGGCGACATCCAAAAATCCGACCTATCGTTACAGAATGGTTTTCTGTGATCTCGAATGACGGTTATGGTTATGTACCCTCAAATGGTTCTCGCCCGGCTTCGCGCCTTCCGACCAGGCTGAACGATCTATGCGATGGCAATGCTTCGGCTTCCCGTCTGCACTCTGGCTACACCGGGTTGCGAGTTCCTCTCCCTTAGGAAAAGAAGCTACGTTTTTCGGCACAAAGGCTGATTCCACGGCTATTCCAAATTTGTCGAAACAAAATTCGCCTTTCCCGGATCTTGAAGGCCACGCGATGCTGCCGAGACGGGTATGCCCGAGTTCTTCAAGTTTGAAAATGAATTCTGAATGGTCCT
>JAFATF010000502.1 GCA_019244045.1 Acidobacteriota bacterium | reverse complement strand
CAGGGCAAAGTAATAGTCGATCCCGTATTTGAAGGTGACGCGGACAAAGGACAAGCCATAGAACGAGGTCGAGCGGATATTGACCACGCCGGGCGTCGGGTAGAGCCCGACCTCCATGGGGATGGTGTAATACTTTTCCATCTCCTCGGCGGAGAGGCCCGGGGCCTGCGCGGTGATTTCGAGAATGACAGGGGCGGGATTGGGATAGGCCTCGACGTTCAACCTGGTAAATGCGACCAGCCCGGCGGCGCAGAACACCATCAGCCCGAGAACAATGATCGCGCTGCGCGTCAGTCCGAACTCAAGAATTGACTTTATCAAGTGACCCCGCGATGCCTCTGTCGGTTCGTCCTACGCGCTGATCGCATTCAGCCTGCTTCGCCAAGCAGCAGCTCGTTGCTCAAGTACACCGCGCCCTCGGTAACGACGGTTTCTTCGGGCTGAAGGCCATTCAAGATCTGAACCCAGCCGCCCTGTCGAGTCCCGGTCTGCACCGTGCGCTTGCTGAAATGCCGGCTGTCCGTCGTGACCCAGGCGGTCATTGTGCCGTCCCCTTCCCGCACCACGCCGCCTTCCGGCACCGCGGGCGAACGTACGGCATCTCCGACCCGTATCACGAAACTTGCATACATTCCCGAGCGCAGGAGATGCTCGGGATCGTCGACCTCCGAGCGAACCAGTTGCCGATGGCTGTTGGGGTCGATCATCGAACCAATCGCCGTCACATGTCCCTTGAAAACCTTGGCTGGATAGGCGGGCACCCTCACCTCGACCGGCTGACCGACCTTGTAGGCCGGCGCATCGGTCTCGATGACATTTGCTATCATCCACATCGTCGAGACGTCGGCGATCGAGAACGGCGCCGGCGCCGTGCCCGGCTGGGTCAGAAATCCCGGTGCCGCGTTGCGCGTGACCACTCGTCCACTGATCGGATTAGGCACCACCAGTGTCGAGTCGATTTTCCGGTTACTCAGGATCTGCTCGATCTCCGCGTCCGACTTGCCGAAGATGCGTACAGCGTTCTTGGCCGATTTGAAGTTGCCTTCCGCGGTCTGCTCATCGGAGGTCGCCTGGTCGACATCCTTCTGCGCGCTGCCGCCGGCCTTCAACAAGCCGGTCGCACGCGCCAGGACTCTCTTCTGCAGTTCCAACACGCCAGCGCTTGCCAACAACGTTGACTCCGCTTGCAACAGGTCGGGGCTGTCTATCGTGAACAGAACATCGCCTTGCTTGACGTCGTCGCCCACATTATAGAACGCCTTGAGGATTTTTCCCGGATATTGCGAGAACACCTGCACGAGCAGGTTCTCGTTGAAATCGATCGTGCCGATCGCCGTCTTCAATACCTCAAAAATCGCGCGTCTGGACCGGTCCAACCTTGATCGAAGCGGCTTGTTTCTCGGACAGAGAAACGGACTGGATCTCACTCTCCGTCAACTGCTCCGATCTAGTAGGTGATTGAATGTGGCTTGCTATTTCTGAAAATCCCGGGGCGGGAATCAGCTTCGTCCAGAATAGGGCTGCGACAGCTGCCACCGCGACGATCGCAAGAACACCTCTCGTCCATACGCGGTTCATTCGAATGCCTCGGCGAGCCCCACGGTGATTTGATTACGAGCTGAAAAGTCGAGACGAACACATACTTGGCGAAATCGAGCCCTTCAGCAGGCAGGTTCCATAGTTGGCTCTTCGACTGCGGGCAAGCGGATCCTTATCGTATAGACAACGCTTCTTGCGAACCTTACGCCAGGCTTACAAAGATCAAACACTTACACAGAGCTTACAAGCCAAACCGGAGCCAGCGCTTCTTCGGAGAAC
Source organism: Acidobacteriota bacterium (assembly GCA_019244045.1). Taxonomy (GTDB): domain Bacteria; phylum Acidobacteriota; class Terriglobia; order Terriglobales; family Acidobacteriaceae; genus Gp1-AA122. The sequence continues at coordinate 3,922 of JAFATF010000502.1, read as the reverse complement.
GATGCAGAAGATTTCTGTAGGGCGATGTACGCAGGAAGAGTAAAGTCCCTGGCAAGGCGATATGCCGTCGGCCTATCACCGCGGTCTTTTGACCCACGCGCGTCATGGAGACCATACGCTGTTTGCGGGCATTGAATGAACAGAACACTTGCTGGCTGGACAGCGTTCGTGTCGGCATTCCTTGCAAGCGGATTCGCGCTGCGGGTCGCGTTTCGACTTGGCATCGCCGCTCAATATGGTGGACAGAGTTTCGTAGCCGAATTGGACACGCAATCACGGATGGCTGCTGTGGCAGGGCTTGCTGCGCTGGTCTCGGCGATCGCCCAGGTCATTGAGAAGGCATCGAAGTAATTGAGTGATCCGCACCAGTCATCGTTTTGATGGCCTCGATCCCGACTGGCCCGTCTTTGTTATTCCCCCACGCTGGCGCGGAACGACTGGGTTCGTTTGCGCGGCAGGGCCTCCAACATAGCTTTGGGTCTTCTTCGGATTGCCAACTGCGGCTTGCGCGACGCTCAGCGTCACGGATACACTGCTGATAGTAAGGAATGCGTAAGCTATCCTGATCATCTAATCGTCCTCGGCAGCTATTTTGTCATCGGCACGAAGAGCGAAAATGTTCGCCTGCATTCCGTTTAGCTCGAAACAGGATTGTCGTGGAGCTGAGCTTGAGCGCAATGCCAGTCTGGAAAACTGTTGAGGGAGATAATGGCGCTTGATCAAACGAGGAAGCTATTGACTGTAGCGTGTGTCGCGCTGCCGTGCTCGGCGAGCGCTCAGCCGCGGAACGCCTCCACAATCGAAGCGGCGCCTCCAGTTCAGCCTTACGACTATGGTGTTCAGAATACGTACGACTATCGGTACAATCCCGAGGTGCGCCAGGATCGTATTTTGTTCGCGAGACGAGCTACCAGACAGTTTTGCCCGAAAATCCAGATCGTCGGTGAAAGCAAGTTCGAGACAGAGATTTTTGGGCTGACAACCGGCAAGCCAGATTACGCCGTCTATTTGAAATGTCTTCGTTAGTGATCTCGATGCCTCCGTTCCGGCAGCATCGGCCTAATCCTCTCCCGGAGAGGATAGGAGCTCAATGACCAGTACTCATCCGTCGCCTTGAAGCGGGCCGACGGTCGAGCGACGCCCTCCCAGCAGATCCCTCAGCAGTTGCTGTTCGTCGAGAGCGCCATCGGCAACGCGAAGAAGGCGCTGACACACGACCCTATCAGCGAGCACTTGAGAGGCAGGTCGACGCCCCGCGCGCCTCAGGCCCCCTCCCGCTCGAGAAGCCAAAGTACCTGCGATTGCCGTACCAATCGAGTGAGCCGCGGCAGTCGCGAAATACTGATCCAGCCGAAGCGAATGACGTGCTAGCCTTGGCTGAACAAAGTGCGGCTCATTCCGAGCCCGTTCACGGACCACAATGCTGCTGTTCTCCAACAATCGCCAGGCGTGGCTGTGCCGCGCCGAGGCTTTCTCAGACAGCAGATCAGGCAGCGGCGATCGCTGCCATCGCATTTGCAGAGAGTTCAGTTCTTCCGGTTCTGCCGGACCTGCTCCTCATCCCAATGTTGCTCCTCAGGCCAGACCGGAGCTTCTCGCTGACCGCAATCTGCGTGGTTGCCTCTTCCACCGGAGCTCTGGTCGGCTACGGCATTGGTCATGTCGCTTGGGCTGCCCTGGGAGAGAGGCTGGTTGAGATGTATGGGCAAGCGGACAATTTCCTTCGCTACCGACAATTGGTCGAAGATTGGGGATTGTGGATCATCATCGCCAAGAGCTTCACGCCAATACCCTTCAAATTCATCGCCATTGCCGCCGGCGTTGCCTCGATGAATCTCTTGACCTTCACGGTTGCAACTGTAATCGGCCGCACACTCCATTTCGCCATAATCGCATTAATCGTGGCGTCCTGGGGTCAGCAATTTCTGCAACTGGTTGCAAGATAGCGTTGGCTTGTCGGCCTCGGGATCCTCGGCGCGATCAGTCTTGGCGTCATCTATGCTACGCGGTGATCAATTGGCGCAGCGGCCATAATAGGCTTTTGCGAGACGATAGTGAGAATCGAACGCGACGAACTCTTTGCGGAGACACGCGTCGCCTACGCGAAAGTCCAGGTCGCTCTGGCAGCGCAAATACTCGAAATGCAATCGTACCGCTTTGGCGTTGTTCAAATAGGTCGCAAAGTAGTGTCCCGCACTCGGCCTCTCTCGGCACATGCGAAGAACAGAGCAGCGGACGGAGGGAAGCTGGTCGATATGATCATGATTCCACGGGTCATCGAGAAGTACCGCGCTCCCACGAGCAAATACGCTCTGCTAATTGCAGACGAGTTACATCGCTAAGCTCATGATCAGAAGAGCACGTCACTGTCCTTCAATCATTTCCTGTCGGATCTTTCTCGCCTCTTCATTTTTATCAACTTTTGCATTTTGGGACGAGCGATATTGCATCGGGAGTTGCCGCTCTGACGCGGAGCAACCGATAGCAATGCTGTCCAAATTTGTGCTCCAGCGCTGTCGCGAATGATTGCCGGTCGTACTGACGTCGATTGCAACCCTGCCGACACATTCGGCAATTTCGTGAACGCATGCTGAGCATTATGGACGCTAGCTTCGAAGGTGTGGTGCCAGAGGGAGGGGCGTCGGTCCCGAGGAAGCCAAGCGCAGAGCGCCCGAGTCGGCCGGGCTGATGGACGAGCTTCGGCGACGTCGGAGGCTTTGGCGCTGCGCGGGACAGCTGAGCGCGCCACCGCGTCGTCGGTCCGCCTGCGGCCCGAACGGGGATCGGCAGTTTAGGCCGCGAGCCGCTGCTGCTCCTCGGCCTCTGCCGACGGGTCGCCGGCTGCCTTGCGAAGGAAGCGGGCAAGCGCCGCCTTTCGGGAGTTCGCGATCAAGCGCGTAGGCGGTCTGTCTGAATTCGATACCGTCAAGCAGACCCTGGATGTAACCTGAGATCGTGTCCGCCGCCATGATCAGCGCGGTATCAAGCGTATGAATGTACTTGCTCGTAACCGAACCCTTCGCGTGACCGACAAGCGCCGCAATGTCACCTCGGTAAACCCGAGATCGTTCGCGATGCTGGCAAAGCTGTGCCTCAATACATGCGGCGTGATATCGGCGAGTGATGTATTGCGGAAGATCTTCTCCCAATGATTTGGAAAACTGCCGAACGCATTATCGTCGCCCTGTCCAGGGAAGACGTAAGTGCCGGCTTCTGCCGTCCATCGGCTTTCAAGATATTCTACGACAGGCAACCCGATAGCCCGGGTCGAGGCGCCCTCTTTACTGTCCACCAAACGCAGACAGCTCGCCTCCATGTCGGCTTCGATCCACCGCAGCTTGATCATTTCCGAACGGCGGCATCCGGCGAGAGCAATCTGGCGGATGATATCCGTCGTCATTTGATACCTCTCGTCCTCGGCTGCCTTGCGCAGGATTCCGCCGAGTGTGCGATACTCAGCTTCGGTCAAGCGGCGGTTGCGCACCCTGTCCTTCGGTTTGCGAATCCCGTGCGCTGGGTTTGTCTCGATGATGCCGGCCTCGACGGCATAGGTAAGGATGCCTCCGAGCAGACCAACGGTCCGCGTCGCGGTGCCGACGCCTCCCCGCACAATCGCTTTGCCGCGTAGCTTCTTGGTCTTGACGCTGACGCGCGTTTTGCCCGCCATGATGTCCTTCAAGACCTTGTTGATGTCGGCCTTTACAAGATCCTTTACGCGGCGCGTGCCGATAAGCGGTAAGATGTGACGGTTGATGCGGCCCGTATCGGTTACGATGGTCGTCGCCTTCTTCGGGCGCCCGCCCTTTCCCAGTATGAGGCCCGCCTTCAAGTCATTGAGATACAGCTCGCACAACTCCTTGACGGTGATCGCCTTGTGATCGAGTTGGCGCTCTTCCGCTGGATTCTCGCTTTGTGCTACCCG
>JAFATF010000707.1 GCA_019244045.1 Acidobacteriota bacterium | reverse complement strand
GCCGCTTTTCAATCTTCGTCAGGTACTCCGGTTCAATTGTTGGCCCCTTCGGCACCCGGCGGCGGTGCACGTGAACCTTTTCGCGCAGTAGCCGAAAGATCTCGGTATAAAGCAGTGCGACGATGCGGGGCGGCGGCCGATGCTGCTCGACGAACCGGCTCATCTCTATGCCGGGTACGTAAGTCATGTCGTAAATGAACTCGTCTTTTCCGCTGACAGTCTGTTGGAGTTGGTCGAGCACCAACGGGAAGTAGGGCTGCACCGCAGGCGGTAGACCGCGCAGGTAGTCGACCTGGTGCTGCGCCTTTGCGCAAGGAGGCAACATTACATCGTGTCCCTCGTGACCCCATGCCGGCGTGACCAGCCCCTCACTCAGGATCTTGCGAACGATGCGGCCGCTGCGTGGGGCCGACAGAAATAGGGTCAGCGACTCCGAACCGCCGTACCCCATTCCCTCGATGCGCTCCCCATCGTGCAGATAGCTGTGCAGCTTTGCGTCGGAGATCGCGCGCCAGAGCGGGTGGTGGGAGTCGTCGACCTCGTTGGTTACCTTCGGGTCAGCTGTGCCGTCGATCTGCATTAAGCTGACTACATTAGAGGTCGCGTTTTCGTGTGCCTGACTGGACACGATATGTCCTTCATGAACAGGGTTAACAATTTGATCGCTCCGACTGCGCTCGTCTGAAGATGTCTGGTTCATGGGGCCCAGGATAAAAGAAGCGATGACAGCCATCGGTGAACTCCTCCGAATGTGGCTCGACTCGCTCGGCAAGCAACAGTTTAAGCCGCGGCCATACCGTTGAATTGCTGGCCTGCAGTCATCCCTGGCTGTGCCGGCGTGGGGCGGTTCGGTACCAGCTACCTGCAACGAACCGTTAGCGAACCCGTCTCAAAAATACAGGATTTTCGTCTCAGGGCTGCACCATATGGCAGCGCTAGTGGGCATTGGGCACGAGTTTTTGGTATAATGCCACCCAATGATATGTCGCGGGTGGATTATGTCACGTCGCCAGTAAGGATCCGTTGCGCGCCTTGAGCGCGGAGAAACGAGAAGAGCTGACGCGGCTGAGCTCTTTTCGCAGAGTGCGCCGGCGGCGCGGGTTGCCCGGGCAACAGCCTTGCTGGCGGTCGCCGATGGGCAGAGCTATCTGGCGGCAGCACGACAGGCGGGGCGCTGCGACAATGATACCGTGGCCGCCTGGGTGGCGCGCTTCAATCGTGAAGGCTTAATCGTGAAGGCTTAATCGTGAAGGCTTGGCTGTGGTCATACCGCGCCATGGCGGTGGTCCGCCGATCCGTTATGGCGCGGCGGAGCAACGGCGCATTCTGGAGGAAGCCCAACGCGCTCCCGATCGCGCGCGCGACGGCACGGCGATATGGTCTTTGAGCACGCTGCAATGCGCCTTGCGCTGGGCCGAAGACGGGCTGCGGGTGAGCACCTACACGATTTGGCAGACGCTGCATGCTCGGGCCGCCGGCGTTCTCTGCTGGCGGCGTCGGGCGGCGAGCGTAACGGGGGCGTGAGAGTGCTTCCTCCAGTTCGCCCTCAATCATCTCTTGGATGAACTCGCGCACCCGATCGCGCAGGCCGGCTTCAATCGGGTCAAACCAGTCGTCGAAAAGACAAGGCGCCGTCTCGGCTCCCGGCTGAAGGGATGCCGTCTTCGTGCTATTGTCGCTCATGGCGTGGTCTCCACTGGCGCGCAAACGCCGGGTTTGTTTGGATTTCAGATCCCGGAGACTACGCCACCTTCAATTCCAACCACACCCCGTACGGCACCCTGGGTCGACCTAAGCCGCGGTGATAAGAACAAAAGGAGATACCGCGACATGGATGGCAGAAAGAGTACAATAAGTTGGAGCTTCGTGCGTCGGCGAACGGCTCGCGGTGTTTGCGGTGCTCTACTTCTCGTGACGGGCTTGTTTGCAGGAGTGGCAAGTGCGACTGCTGAGGAAAACGGTGCGGCGCAATGGCCGCTTGGGGTGCAGACTATTGCGGCGGCGTTGCTTCCGCCGCCGGGAGGTACGGAGTACTTTGATTACACGCTGTTTTACTCGGCGTACGAATTGACTAACTCAAACGGTGGCAAACTTGTGCCGAATTTCCACCTGGACATCGTCGGGAAAGCGTCCCGTCTGGATCACACCTGGAACGTCGCTCTCGATGGCATCAACTTCACTTCGGGTGTGATCCTTCCAGGTGATTACCAGAATGTCCGCATCGGCAATGCCTCGACCGATACGGTTGGGTTTAACTTCCTATATTTGACGCCACTCTATGTGACTTACGCGTCCGGGCCGTGGCATCTGTTATTCGGTCCAAGCGTCTTCATTCCACTCGGACCGTATGATGTCCACAGGCTCGCGAATCCGACCAATAATTATTTCAGCTTTAACCAGGAGTTAGCGGTGACCTATCTGCCGTCGCCGCGATTGGACGTTTCCGCTGAGACGACGATTACCGTCAATGGCACCAATCCCGCTACAAACTATCACTCAGGTGCTGACATCAATACGGATTTTGGTATCAACTATGTGGCCTTTCCCTCGGTTCCCAAGTTGCAACTTGGCGTCGGAGGATTCCTCGCCAAGCAGTTCCAAGACGACACTGTGACTGGCAACAGGGTCGGTGATGGCTTCCGGCTTGAACAGTTCGGGATCGGTCCTCAAGTGGTTTACTATTTT
>JAFATF010000310.1 GCA_019244045.1 Acidobacteriota bacterium | reverse complement strand
CCGAGCTCTCCCGGCTTGGCCGCTCTCTTATGGAGGTGATGAGTATCCTCCATACCCTGATGGAGAAGCGCGTTCTGGTCTACACCGCCAAAGAGCGGTACGAGCTGGGAAACAATATTAATTCCAAGGTTTTAGCCCTTGCCTTCTCCCTCTCAGCGGAGATTGAGCGCTCCATGATTTCCTCGCGGATAACTGAGGCCTTAGCCCGCAGAAAATCCGAGGGGAAGCGGTTAGGCAGACCCAAGGGGAGCCTTACCCGGAAAACCAAACTCTCCGGGAAAGAGGAGATCATCCGGGAGTACCTGGGGAAGGGCATTCCCCACAGCGTCATTGCCAAGCTCCTGGACGTTAACCGGCTGACCCTCCGACACTTCATTGCCAGTCGGAAACTTTTGAATTGATAGGTAGGCCTCCTGCATATGGGAGCAAATCTTGTATCCCTATACACCTGAAAAAGCGGCCAAACCGGAGCTTCAGACGGTTTCGCATGTGCGCGCTCAATCTTTCAGACCGTCCTCCCTGTCATGAAATGGCGCCAGGCCTCGCCGGCGGGGTGGCGGGTTATGGATATCCGACCCTACCCGACAGCCGATGCAGCACGCCGGGTAGGTCGGACTTCAATGGCCGGGTGAACGCGGTATCCGCTTAATGCGACATGTTGATACCGATTATCTTAGGGCGCCCCGAAACGCACATGGTATTGTCCACGACTACCACCACGTTGCTAATGTTCGTCAGGAACGCAAGCTTGGCGGCGTCGTAGTAGGTGTTATAGCCCGGTGCTGGCTTGGTCGAGATGTAACCGTCGGTGACAGGACAGTTCGCTGGATTTAGGAACGGCGCCGTCGTTGCGATGGCGAAGCTGTCCGAATTCCAACCTGTCCTGAGCAGGGTCACTTTGCCTGGTTCGCCCATCGCCTGGGCATGGGCACCGGCCGGGGCTGCAAGCAGGATCAAGGCCAAGATCCCAAGAATGCGTCGCATGATTTTCTCCTTAGTGAGACATTAGGATAAGAACTAAACGAAGCACCAACTTGGTGATTGAGGCACTTGCAAATGTGCCAATCACAATAGATCTAGCCCGGATTATTCATGAGGCTGCCGGAGAAAATGGCAAGAGCAGAACAAACCATTGATATTACGTATGATTCGGCTGCAGAAACCGGATCAACCGACGCCAACGGGGTTTGTGTCGGTGACACGGCAAAAGGCGAGGGTTTCTGCGGATATGCGGGCCAGCCGGTGCTCCTCATGAATAATCCGGGCTGGCCGCTTTCAATACTCGTCGGTGTGAGCCAAATCACACTTATGGGGTAAATTTTGTACTCTATATGACCAAATATGACCAAAAAATCATTAATTCGATGTAATTGCTCACGAGGGTGGCAAACCGGGCGGCCTCCAATACAAGATATTGTCGACAGCGCCGACAGAAACCCCACATCCAGGGCGTCAGCCCGTCCCTCAGCCAACCCCGTGAGCAATTACAATTCGATAAGAATGAGACTTTGATTTTTGATATGGATTTTGAGACTGAAAGTTGTGAGCAAATCCACCAGTCGGATCGGGAGATGCTACAGTCTCAAAATAGCAGGTTTTATGAGACAGTCTGGTAGTGCCCCCTTTGTTTCGGGTGGGCTGCAATTTCCCTCTGTCCGAAGCGAGACTGATTGCAACGACAATCCGTTCCTATCGACTGCGATGGGGCACCTACGCCCCCGTGATTTCGGAACTGAAATGCTTTTTAAGGATTTAGCCCAAGTATGGCGCTTCCGTGAGGCCGCTTGCCTCAGCGCTATAGCTGCGGCCCCATTTCGGCCTTCGAGTTTGCCTTCAGAGGGAGGGCGGATTCGAGACAAGGCCCTTAGTTCGATATCGGTATCTCGTCAGGCAAGGGGATGAATTCCTCAGTATCTCCCGGCACCGGGTCAAACCGGCCAAATTTCCAATCCGCCTTCGCCTGCTCGATACGTTCGGGACGCGAAGAGACAAAGTTCCACCAGATGTGGCGCGGTCCGTCCATCGTCTCTCCGCCGATCACGACGATACGCGCGGCCTCCTTCTCGGGGTTGCGCACGGTCATCGCGTCGAATGGTCGAAACACCAACAACTGCCCGGACGGAAAGCGGTCACCCGCAATGTCCACCGTTCCTGCGACCACATAGACCCCGCGCTCCTCGTGCGTCGCATCCAACGGGAGGACCGCGCCGGGATTGAGCACGACATCGGCGTAAATCGTGTCAGAGAGCGTCTTCACCGGCGAACGCAGGCCCCAAGCTTCGCCGACAACGAGGCGAACCTGTTTGCCTTCGGCGTCGAGGACGGGGAGCGCCGTTGCGTCATAATGTGCGAAGGACGGCTCGGTCTCTTCATCAGCGGCAGGGAGCGCCACCCAGGTCTGGAGTCCGAACAGGCGAGAGCCGCGAGCCTTCATCTCCGGGCTGGTGCGTTCAGAGTGCACAATCCCCCGTCCTGCCGTCATCCAATTCACCGCCCCGGGCCGGATCGACTGCATCGTGCCGAGGCTGTCGCGATGGATGATTTCGCCGTCGAACAGATAGGTGACCGTGGCGAGGTTGATGTGCGGGTGTGGACGCACGTCAATTCCCTGGCCAGATCGAAACTCAGCAGGTCCCATCTGGTCGAAAAAGACGAATGGCCCAATCATCTGCCGTGCGTGCGAAGGCAGAGCACGCCGGACCTCAAAGCCGCCAAGATCACGGGCACGGGGCACGATTGCCGTCTCGATTGGACCGGCTTCGATTTTGCCAGATACAGGATTTTGACGAGGCTCACCGTTCATCTTCGATGCTCCGAGATTGTGGACCGGCTCTATCTGTGACCGCCGTTCAAAGGTCGAGGCCGCAGCGGTTGACCGAGAGGAGCCTCGAGAGCGTGACGATCCCAACCTCCGAGATCCGCAGCCGCTTGATAGGTGCTCTGAAGGAAGACCATCAATGCTGCTTCGGGGTCGGGCGACCTCCGCACTACATCGTAGGGCAACAGAAATTCGCCGAGCTTATTGTCAAAGTATGCGCCTTCGGGTGCTGGTCGCGCATCCGCAAAGCCCTTTGGTGAGGGATAGGCATAGGAATAGAACGCTGGGAAATCGGTTCCTCCACCACCCGGCCAGAACCCTGCTGGCGACACCTCGTGACTATAAGCTTCGCGCGTCACATTGTCTGGCAATGCCGGAATGCCGCCAGGGTGGAGTGGGGCAGGACGCCCGGAAAAGCGCGTCACAGCCAGATCAAAACTGCCCCAGAAGAGATGAACGGGGCTGACCTTGCCGATAAAGGCGGTACGAAAGCAACTGAGAACCAAATGGATTGCCATGAGGGCCTTGAAGAAACGTTCAACGGCATCGGCGGCATAGGGCCTCGTTCTCCGGTCATCTCGAAACGGGATCGGATTGGGAACTTCGTTGGGCCGAGCGTGAAATTCCGGCGTGCCGCACAGATATTTGAGCAGATCGAGGAACCGGGCATGAAACTCGGCGACAGACATCGGGCCGAGCGGAAATTCAGCCCTGTGCCCGTCCGTTGCCTGCCCGATCAACCTGTGATCAAGGAGATCGAAGACGATTTCGATCCCAACAGAGCCATCCGGGACGAGAGAAGTGGTTAGGCCCTTCCCATTGACATACAGGGTAGCGTGCCAGGAATGGTTAACCCAGGGAGTGCGCGCCAGCCGATACTTGCCGACAATTTGCGTATAGAGATGCAGAGCAGAGCAGGTCTCCTGCCATGCTGGATAAGGAATATCAGGCCACATCGCGGTCACTATAGCTTCCTCATCGAGGTGGACGGCTCCGCTCGATCACGCACACATCGTCGGGTTTGTCGAACTCAATGGCAACAAGATCCACCTCCTTTTGAGACGCGCTTTACCCGACATTCGCCAGATTCCCGGCTGTTTTGAGTCAGGATCATCCCCTGGTCGGCTCGGGCTACGACAAATTGCCTTCGTCGCGGGCAAGAGGCGATTGAAGCCGGCGGTTGACGGTACCGCAACGCTGATACGCACCGTTTTGCCTGCATCAGTGCAATCAATTGGCGGGTTCGACCGACTTTCGTGGCCCCAGCGGGCGGTCCTACCTTGCCGAGGATACGCGGAGGGGTAATCATGACCTCACAACCGTCAGGCATCCGAGGAATGTCGGTTAGGTGCAGCGCGAATACCGTGGGTGAGGCCTGTGCCGGTCTTTCCGGGAATATAGATGTCGTGGCTCGCGCCGCTTTTCGCAGATTAGACCGATAGAGCGGCATTTCCCATAAGATCCGTTATCCGACATTGCCGAATAATTGCGTATTACAGAATCCAGGGCTGACTTTCGGTGATGCCTAGACATTATTCCGCGGCTTGAGTGGAGACGATTGCAGATGACAGTACGGACGCTGAGGTGGACCGCCGACGCAACCGGGCACGAGCTAATTTCCAGCGATTGTCGGGAAACGATAGCAATATACATCCATACTTCCATACGTATACCAATACGGACATATAAAGGGTTTATCCTTGTCTCGAAAGCCAATCACTTAGCAAGTTGTCTATAAGTGTCGAGAGGTCCCTTCCCTGCTCCTCATCCTCGAGGCGCCGGCGAACGGCCCGCTTAACGGATTTTCGCATCAGGATGGTGATCGGCGACCAAGCCGGGTCTGAGCGCTTCCCTGAGGGTCGCTGAGAGGTCTGACGGGGCTGATCCGGTGTTTGGGTCGGGTTCTCCCCTTCCCCGCCCTCTGACGCCCTTCTGAGGCGTTTAAGAGTGCCTGCAAACTTGCTCTCCTCAGGCATGGGAAAGGGCCTCCTTCCCGACCGCCTGATAAGCTTCCCATGCCCGTTTTGCCCGGGGATCCTCGACCAGGCTGACCGGCATCCCTTGGGCCGCTGCCTTCTCAAAAGCTTTGAGCCTGGGAATGTCTGCTGCAAAGAGCGGGATCCCCTGCCCGGCAAGTTCGCGGCGAAGCTGGGACCCTTCCGTTTCAGGGGGCGGCGGGACTTTGGTGAGCAGGACCTTGTAGGAGCTCGCGCCGATTGCGGTTAAGGCCTCGATTGTTAGGACCA
>JAFATF010000301.1 GCA_019244045.1 Acidobacteriota bacterium | reverse complement strand
GCGTTACGGCAGTGGCTTACTGCCATTGCACGATTACATTCCCGCGCATATAAACGTTCCCCATCATTCTCGTCGGTGGCCCTGAGGGGAACCGGTCGCTGCATTGCACCATCCACCTGGTGCATGCCACTTTGAGTACGTCCTCGGTCGCGACATGGGTCAAAATAAGGCGCATTCATGAACTCCGCAGCCGTATTCACCTGGCGCTACCTTCTGTCCTTCAATGCGGGTTTGCGTCTCGCTAATAAAAAAGCCTGATACTTCTGCGGCAATCGCCGTGGAGTATCTGGCGCTATCGAGCAGTCCCGCTAGCAGGTTCTTGCCTGCTCAGTTCGAATGCCCACGGTAGTGCGAAGCTCGACACGGGCGGCGTGCCCTGCGTAGTAGTAGCTGGTTGGCGCGATGTTTCTGGTCGCCTCGGGTGACAGAATGCCGGGCTTCGACGACAGGGGCTGTAGCATCGATCCATTTTCATGACACCGTCCAGGGCAGAGAATGGTTGATTGGCGGCAAATCATTCTAGCTGATGAAAATTGCTGCTTGGGCGCACCCTTTTTTGGGCCGTACGCCGGATCTTTGAGCTGCACTATTTCTTGTTGTTTTTTTTTGCCGCTGCTGATGGATGAAAGCCGGCGACCCATGCGTTCGGCAAGCCTGGTGAAAAGCTCGCCGTCGAAGCGGCCGATCGACCTACGCAGTGCAGAGTGCGAATAAGATGGGTGAGTTCCACCTCCTGACTTCGCCCTAGCCCTGTCACGGTGGTTTAAGGGCAAGATTCGGATGGTGCAATTCAAGCGATTCGCTTATCTTCGTCTCATGACCAACGACATCGTTGCACCACGACTTGAAGCTGCCGCAACAGGCGAACAAGATTATTGGCAGGCGGTGGTCAACCGGGACTCTTCCCAGGATGGCGTTTTTGTATTCGCTGTCTCAACTACCGGCGTTTACTGCCGCCCTTCGTGTCCGGCCAAGAGGCCATACCGTGCAAATGTGAGCTTCTATCTAACCACCCAAGAGGCTGAGCGAGCCGGGTATCGCGCCTGTTTACGCTGCCGCCCTCGCGGGTCGCTTAACAGACAACTTGAAAGAATTCGTGAGATCTGTCGCTACATCGAGGGTAATCTCGATCAGCCCCTCACTCTTGAGCGGCTTGCCCGGGCCTTCCATCAAAGCGCATTTCATTTGCAGCGGACATTTAAGTCGGTTCTAGGTATCACCCCGCATGCTTATGCCGAATCGTGCCGCATGACCCAGCTCAAGCGGAACCTGCAAGCCGGACATTCGGTCACGCGCGCCATGTATGACGCGGGCTACAGCTCGAGCAGCCGCCTGTACGAGCGCACCTCTTCGCACCTGGGTATGACCCCCGACAAATATCGTCGGGGGGCGATTGCTGCGCGCATCCGCTACACTATTGCAGGCTCGCCCTTGGGGCGCCTGCTGGTGGCAGCCACTGACAAGGGCTTGTGCGCTATCCAGTTCGGCAATTCCGATGAAGAGCTGGAACAAGGCCTCAAGCTTGAGTTCCCGTTTGCCGACCGCCGGCGCGAAGATGAGGGATTGCGCCTCTGGAAACAGGCTCTACTTGAAGGCCTGCGCGGTCATAGACCCCACTCAGCGCTGCCGCTCGATATTCAGGCGACTGCATTTCAACGTCGCGTCTGGGAATACCTGCAGACCATCCCCTACGGCTCGACCCGCTCCTATAGCGAGGTGGCGTGCGCGATCGGCCGGCCGAAGGCAACTCGCGCCGTGGCTCAGGCCTGTGCGGCGAATCCGATTGCGCTGGCAATACCCTGCCATCGCGTCATTGCTGCCAGCGGTGAACTCGGCGGTTTTCGCTGGGGTGTTCAACGCAAACAGCAGTTGCTCGAGCTTGAAAAGAGCGCGCGCAGCAGATTGCGTGCGGCGGCTCGGGCCCGGAGGCGCCCCCTTGAAACCCCCGACAACCTGTCGCCCTGCCTTGAGGGCAATTTGACCCTAAGGTAGTTTTGGCCCTACCGGCCTTTACGATGCGTGCTCCTCGTCGCGCGGGCGCGCGCGGGTTTCGGACTGGGAACTATAGTTGACCGACTCCTCTTTCGCGGGGACGAGGTCACAGGTCGTGACGAGTCCATGCTCCCCGAGCCGAGAAGCAAGGCGCTATTGTTAATCTCGGACGGAGGGCTTCTTCGAGTGCAGTTTCAGAGGGTGGAAATTCCTACACAGCTCTCGTTGTATTCAGGGAAATGTTGCAAAATTGGCACCTTGCTCTTCACAAGTAGTTGAATTTGGCTACAATAGTGCCACTTGTGGTTTCGGGTCGGGGGTGACCGCCCGAATGGACTTCCAGGAACATACAACTTCCGGACCGAAACTCGATTCCTATCCGGATATGGGCAAAATACTGTCAGCCCGACGGCGCTCACCGCGTGTCTTGGTGGTCGACGATAATCCCGACATCGTTCTGCTCATGCAGGAGTTACTGGCCAGCCACGGCTATGACGCGGTGGCGGTCTCGCGCGCGAGCGAGGCCGAGGATGAAATCCGGCGCCATCCTCCCGATCTGGTCTTACTCGATGTGGTTATGCCGGAAAAATCGGGCTACGAAGTTTGCCGACAAATTAAGGATGATCCCGCCACCCGGCTCATCCCCGTGGTGTTGATCACCGGGCTCAGCGATCGCGAAGACAAATTGCGCGGTATCGAGGCGGGCGCCGATGACTTCTTAAACAAACCCATCTTTGCCGAAGAACTGTTCGCCCGGGTCAAGTCTCTTCTCAAATTGAAGGAGTTTACCGACGAGCTGGAATCGGCGGAAAATGTGTTGTGTACTCTAGGACTGAGCGTCGAGGCGCGCGATCCTTATACCGAAGGACATTGCGAGCGCCTGGCTCGCTACGCCACGGATTTGGGGCGACATCTCGGCCTCGATGAGGAGTCGCTGGTCGCACTTCGCCGCGGCGGTTATCTGCACGATTTGGGTAAAATCGCTGTCCCCGATGACATCCTCAAAAAAGGCAGTAATCTCACCCCGCCGGAATGGGAAATCATGAAAAAGCACCCCGTAACCGGTGAGGCCATTTGCAAGCCACTGCGTTCTTTGCGACTCGTGCTGCCGATTATTCGTTCGCATCACGAACATCCCAACGGGACCGGCTATCCTGACGGGCTCCGCGAGGGTGAGATCCCCCTGCTGCCGCGCATCCTGCAGGTCGTCGACGTCTACGATGCGCTGCGAACGGCTCGTCCTTATAAACCCGCGCTCAGCCATGACCAGTCAGCGGTTACCATGGGCGAGGAAGCTCGTGCCGGGCTCTGGGATCAGGAACTAGTGGCCGAATTTTTCGATATGCTCGATAAGCAGCGTCGCGCGGCATAGCTAAGTTTCCCGATCCGCACAGTCACTCCCCAGCGTGGTTTAGGATTGCCAACTTACAGTGTGTTATCACTGTAGTCGCTGCCTACACTACGTGCGCCCTCCCGTTGCCTGGTCGTGTCAAAGGGAGTACCCAAGGGCGTCCAGAGATCGTCACCGGGGGTATGCCAGCTCTTTCTAACCATCATACTGTTCCAAGAACGCCGCGACCGCGGAGCCCTTCTCGACGCAAAAAGTGCGTGCCCGGCTGCTTTTTTGGCGCGAGTGCAGTTGAGGAAGCTGGAGGGCTGCGGCCAGAGTCGAGTAAGGGGCCGCGGCGCTTATGCGCGAACAGGGAGTCACCGCGATGGCCTCGATTCCCCCTTCCGCCGTGTGACTGGCCGGTCAGCGTTCAATCGAGTCGAAGACGACCCGGGCGAAGCCGATCGAGCGATCTCGCACCCTGGCGGGCTTGCATATTTCACAGCATCTAGTGACGCGCCGCCATGATCTCGGAGACGATCCGGTCCACATG
>JAFATF010000247.1 GCA_019244045.1 Acidobacteriota bacterium | reverse complement strand
TTGCTCATTTATCTAAAGCCGACCTTGATCGGCCAGGAGCCGGCTGACTTGCTGCACTACGTTCGCAGCAACCCCGCCTTTCCACACGAACCCACGTTGGACGAGTTTTACAGCGAGTCGCAGTTCGAGGCTTACCGGCTCTTAGGTGAACACGTCATCCAGCAACTCAGCGGGCCTGATTGGGCAGACAAGACTCAAGGTCTCGACGACCAAGCTCGCTTAGGCTATTTCGCATCGCGCGCCCATGCGCACGTTTGGGGCCAAGGAATGGTGCCGCTAGACAACGAGTTGAGCAAGTTGTTATCTCGGTTGAATGGCCAGGTTACTGAGCGTTGCATAAAAAAGTTATAATTGCAGGCTGAGTTTTGCCGTGCCAAAACAAGCCTGGATGAGGCGAGGTTTGGCGCGCAGAGCCTTGATGGCACGGGCCAGTTCCTCTTGGAGTTGGTCAAGGTTCTGGCAGCAGACGTTGGCCAAGGTGACGTTTTTGAGGTGGTGCCACACGCCCGTATCCAACGGGTTGAGGTCGGGCGCATAGCCAGGCAATCGCTCGAAGGTGAAGTTGGCGGCAGCAGGAGTTTGCTGGAAGGCACACATGGCTTTGAAGCGATGAATGGGCGAGCCATCCCAGATGACCAGCAGTTTGTTTTCGGGCCAGCGTGCCTGGAGCCGTTGCACGAAGGCCACGCTGTCAAAGCTGTTGAGCGAGCGGGCGCGCACGCGGGCATAAAACTGCCCTTCCATGGTCACCGCCGCCATGACCGAAAGGTGATCGTAGCGGCAAGGCGCATGGAGGATGGGCGTGCATCCACGTGGCGCGTAGGTGCGCTTGCGGCCCGGCAGCAAGTAAAGGCCGCTCTCGTCAATGAAGACTACGCGCCAGCCATTTGCGCGTGCCTTTTTTTGAGGAGCGGCCAGCGTTCAGTCCGCCAAGCTACGATGGTCGCTTCGTCGCGCTGGCTGGCACGCTCGATGGGTTGCTGCGGCGTCCACGCCAAGGCCTTGAGCAAACGGGAGACCTGGAGAAGGGCTGTAGCGCACGCCGAACTCCTCTTGGATGACGGCCGCCACCCGCGCGCAGGTCCACACCTCACCGCGAAAGCCCCAAACTTCCGCCCCGTGGCTCAAGAGATCAGGCACCAAGCGCAGGTGCTCACCGGCCAACTTGGCAGGTCGGCCCCGCCGTTCACTCCTGCCGTCGCGCACAGGCCCCACAGCCAACCACCGGCTAACGGCCGTCTGCGAAACTCCCAATGCCTGAGCGATCTGGCTCTGAGTCCAGTCCTGTGCCGTCAAGGCAAAAGCGCGTTCTCGTCGCTGCTCACGCCACTTTTTCGAAACGACAACACCGGGACTTTGCTTCACTCGCGAGCGTAGCCCAAAGCACCCTCGAAATTATAACTTTTTTATGCAACGCTCAGTAACTGCATGCAATATCCCGTTCATCGCTGCTTGAATGGAATAGTTCGCAACTTTGTCAGCCAACCATTTCCTGTGAATTAGATTTTGAGCTTTCATGGTAGCGAGTTGATCCAAATGGTTTGCTAGCTGCACATAATCCCCTTTAGGGAACGTAAAGCCAGTTTTTCCTTCATCAATGAGATCTGAGGCGCAACCTACGGCGTCCGAAACAATGGCAGGCAACCCGCAAGCCATCGCTTCATTCACCACTAATCCCCATGTCTCACCCCCATCGGAAGGCAGAACCAAGGTATCTGCACTTGCATAAAATTGTGGCAGTTCTGTCTGATTGCGGAAACCTTCAAAACGTGCTTGGACCTTTTGTTCCTCCACGAGGTCCCGCATCTCTTTCTCCAATTCTCCTGCCCCAACAAATACAGCCGTCATTCTTAACCCCTTGCGCACGAGCAAACCGAGCGCTTTCACAAGATCAAGAGGTCGCTTTTTGGGAATGAATTTGCCAACAAAAAGCACAACAAAAATAGATTCGTCTGCCAGCCATTGCCCGCGAATGCTATCCCTCCACTTGCGGGCAGCGGCGGCTCGCGCCGCAAACCATTCGTTGTCTACGAAGTGAGGAGAGGAAAAAATAAGCTTTGGAGGCACACCGCAATGGATCAAGTATTCGCGGTTACGCTCACCAACGCTAAGGAAACCATCGAACTGCCGCAGGGCGAGCCGATGTGTGATCTCTTTAGACAAGGTCCTGAGTCGGGAACGCTCCCCACGTAATTGCGAGTCTCCTCGGACTAGCACA
>JAFATF010000214.1 GCA_019244045.1 Acidobacteriota bacterium | reverse complement strand
CTTGAGAAGGAAAGCTGTACCTAGAATCTCGTCTTCGGATTTAGGTTCCAAAGTGATGTCCTTAACAATCAGTAGGTCGAGACCTAAATTCGACAGAATATTAAACAGCGCGTAGATCGCGTAAGCATAACTAAAAATTCCAAAACTGGCGGGGCCTAAATACCGTGCGACTAGGGTGCCGACAAGGAGCCCGCCCCCAAGACGAATAAGCCTTTCGAGACTCACCCAGGAAATGTTGACGAGAATTTCACGGACCGTTCTTGAAGGGGCGACCTTAATCACTTAGGGTCACCGCTCACAGTGAAGATTCGCACAGAGTACTATGGAGGAAAATCACTTGCTGTTGACTGACGTTGAGCCGAACCATCACTTTACATAGGATCGTCTGCTCTGTCCAGAACCATACTGTCCATAGCCATAATAGATGTGTTTGAGTTGTCCTGAATCAACAGGAGTCCAGTCATTGAGGATAGAGCCGAGAAGAGGTGTGCGGTCCTCACTAAATCGACTCGCGACCGCCATAGCGGAGTCGCGGGTGGTGCGGCCTGCCCGCGCTACTAAAATCACGGCATCTGCCAGCCTTCCCACAATACGAGAATCAGTTAATTGAATCGCCGGAGGCGTATCGATCAAGATCATGTCAAACTGCACTCGAAATTTGGCGAGCAGTTTTTGTAGGTGTGGAGAATGCAGCAGGTTTGCTGCGGTGTCCGTTGGAGGACCGCTCGGCAGAACGTGCAGGCCAGGAATACTGGTCGTCTGAATGATGCCGTCGAGCGCGCCCTCTTTCAAGGTTTCCTGGTTGAGGAGCGTACTAAGGCCTCTTTCGTTACTGAGGTCAAAAATTTGATGCACGCGGGGTTTCCTCAGATCGGCATCCACAACGAGTACTTTCTGGCGGATTTCAGCCAAGGCCAGCGCAAGATTCGTCGTGATGGTTGTTTTGCCTTCTGCCGGGTTGGCGCTTGTGAACGCGAGTATTTGCGGTCGATCACCATCTCTTCCGGCAAAGAGAACCGAGGTGAGTACAGTCCGGAAGGCCTCAGCAAGCATGCTTGGTCTCTGCTGCCGCACCGCCAGCTCAAGGGGGTCAGATCCTACTCGCCTTCCCCACAAAGATGTGAATGTCAGGCGAAAGGCGAGCGATCCGCTTCGGGCAGGTAACCTCTGAATATCCTCCACTGATTTACTCGGGATTACCCCCAACTCTGAAAGCTTAGTCCAAAATTGCATTTCACCCGGATGCTGGAGCGTCCGGTCTGTGCTCTTCCGCACCAGAACAAAGATAACACCTACTACAAAACCGGCGATAAAGCCGAGGCCAATGTTGATCTTAAGATTTGGCGAGTACGGATCAGCCGGTACTTTGCCGGGATCGACGATTCGAATGTTGCTCGCGCGTATGGCAGAAGCGACCGTGGACGCTTTAATCTGCTGGAGCATGGACTCGTAAAGCTGACGATTTGTATCAACATCACGCTTCAGTATGTTGTACTGAATAGATTTGTCAGCTTGATCGAGAATTACACCGACCTGGCCATGGTAATCGGCTTGCAATAAGCGTTCGTGACGCAGCGCCGTTTCGTAATCATTTTGAATGCGGTCCAGAATCGCAGCGCGTTGCCGTTGAAAAGCCTCTTCCAGAGGCGCGATCTGGACCTCAACACGTTGTACCTTTTCGTGCTTAGGTGTGTAGATAGACTTAAGCTCTGCTGCTTGGCGGCGCAGATCAGTAATCTGCCTTTGCAGATCACGTAGGGATTGATCATTTAGGACATCAGCCAAGGTATCAGGGGCAGCAGCTTTAGCGATCTCGTAATGAGATTGAGTCAAGGCCCGCGCTTCCTGTGCTCTCGAGAGCTGTTCCTGCATCTGGTGAAGTTTTTCGTCTGAAACGTTCGTCCGATCAGGATTTCCAAATTGCCCTGAGGTAAAAAGTAGGCCCGAACGGCGGGCGTACTGCTGCAACATGAGTTCTGAACGCTCAAGCTTTCCTCGGATATCGTCGATTTGGTGGCCCAGCCACTTGCTGGTTTGCTCACTCATTCTCCAGCGGGCTTCCACATTGGATTCGATATACTCGGCATTAAGTAAGTTCACGAAGTCGGCAGCCAGTTGAGGATCCGAAGATTTGAAGAATACCTCAATTACTCGGGTCTGGCTGATTTGGCTGACTGTGAGATTTTTGAGGGCCGTTCGGCGAAACTGTTCAGCGAAGTTCGTGGGCGCTGGAGCTTTAAGGTGAAAAAACGCTCGCCAGAATGAACGCTGTTCCCGGGGATGGTCGGAAGAAAGCTTTCCAGTCTCCTTGAGGCGGTCTATGACACGATCGACAAGGTACTCACTATTGATAATCTTGATCTGAGTTTGAATGTCGGCGATAACACTGGAATTTGTGCCTTCGTCGCTGACAGG
>JAFATF010000110.1 GCA_019244045.1 Acidobacteriota bacterium | reverse complement strand
TCCGTCCCTCACCGCGAACGAGGAGAGTGCCGCCAAGATTCGGTTAGGACAGGCCGTTAATCTGCCGGAACTCTCACGCGCCAAGCAAATAAAAGTTTTCTATGGCCAAAGTGAACTGATCGCCATCGCAACCCGCATTGCCGGAACCTTGTTCCATCCTAAGATCGTGCTGGGCTGAATACCCGCGGCAGATGACATCTCGCCAAAGGGCACGGCTTGGTTGCTGTTCAATTCCCCGTGCAATCGCGCATCCTGGCAGCCCCGGGGCAAATCGCAGGTTTGCTGTCAATACCGCCGACAAGCCTCCTATGGCGAAGGAAGGGGGAGGTGGGATGGGAGCCAGCCCCAGCCCACATGCCCGCGACCCGCAGTCGTAATGTCCGATAATAGGTATTATGTAAAGCCGCGGCCAACCATACCCAAGCCAGATGCCCCTCTTGCCGCCCCGGCTCCCCGGCTCCGGGAGGAATTTGCCCTTCTTTGAGCTCACTGTTCTTCGGCGTGACGAATCCAGAGACGAAAGAACCGATCGCTGATCACAAAAGATCCGTCGTCTCTTTCAATCAGGTCCCGGTGCAGCAATCCCTCGATGGCTCGCTGCGCGCTGGACGTGGTGCTGAGATTGAATCGCCGCACAAAGTCGCTCGCGAAAGGCTTTACGCCCGGTGCGGCGAGGGCCAACCCTTTGAGTATCCTGCGTTGATTCAAAGCCACAGAGTCCCATAATGATGTGTAGGCCTAGCTCTCGCGATCAAGCAGTACCTTGACTGCCAACTCAATTAGATTCGCTCTCACTTCTGCGCCCGGCTCGGCTAGTTCCCACAGCGCGTGGCAGAGATGCTGCGTATAAAAGGGATGCCCCTGCGTGAGGTCGCAGATCGCCCGCACTATCTCTTCTTTGATTGGTTTGTCGCCCGCGGCGAATTTTTCTTGAATGAAAGGCAGCCATTCCCGTGTGTCGATTGGGCCCAGCGGATAGTGGCCCGCGGCACGATACAACGGCCGTGACTTGTTGAGAAACATTTCCTGCACTAGGTGTTTTCGACTGCCCATGAAGATGTACGACACGCGGGTGTGAGTCTGGATTGTGCTCCGCAGCCGGCGCTCGATTTGATCGCCGTTGTATTCGAGGATTCGTTGCACCTCGTCGAAAATAACTACGACCTTCTTTTCGGTATGGTCGGCCACCTTAGCAGGCGCCTCCAGCACTTCTTCAATTTCCGGCCGCGGCGCTGCATCGCTCTTAAGGCTAAAACTGATTTTGGGTTTGCCCTCGTCATCAAGCGTCACATTGGGCAGCAGCCGACTGAATAATCTCTTCCCCGTATCCAGGAGCTGTGCGGTGGTTCGCCCCATTGATTCGGCGATTGCTTTCGCCGTCGCTGTCACAAAGGAAGATTCATTATCGGTTGCCCAAAGATCGACATAGGCGGTTGCGTATTCACGCTTGGGGAGTTTCGACAGCGCATGCTTGATGAGAGATGTCTTACCAAGCCGCCGTTCAGAGTAGACGAAAAGCTTCTCCGCGTTTTCCATGGCGCGGCGCAGGTCAGTGAGCTCTTGGCGGCGATTGCAAAATTGCGCCCCGCCGACCACGCCTCCGTATTGAAATGGATTTCGCAAAAAACCCGCCCTAATTACGCATTGTGCGTAACGCATGATGGGTAGTACGTCCCCCAGCCTTCCTGTTTCGATTTCATAGGCAACATGCGATGCATATTCCAGACAGGACTGCGCAGGCTCCGCTGAGACTGGGAAAAGGTGCCCAAATGTGGAAAGGAATCTAACCTTTTGAAGTGAGTAGCCCTTCCAGATCAGTCCGAAAGCGCCTAAACACCTCCAGTCGTTCCGGGGTAGCCTCGACGATCTCTGACTTCGCCTGGAAGACCTGGCGGCCTTCTCTTTCGACCAGAACGCCCATGACCTCGCCGATGCGCCAACCTGGTGTACCCAGAAGCTCCAGCCCATTCTCTCCGGGTCTGAGCAGGGCAATGCAACTATCGCGAACTACGCCTACACAGCTGGGAAAACGATCAAACGTCTCCAGTTCGAATCCGGCGAGATAGATTTGTTGCAGTTGCTCGGCAGAACCCATGGAGGAGTTTTGTCACGCCATGATGGCTACCTTCAGTTTAAGCTGGCTCACATCTTGTATCGTCCTAAGTCTTCATCGTTTAACCCTTCCAGCCATTTGCGCAGCTCTTCACTAGTGACGCGGTCCGAGACGTTCGAGGCAAGCTTAGAATTTTTAAGCACGTCATCTTCAACGAAGATTGGGCAATCGACGCGCAAAGCAAGAGCCAACGCGTCGGAAGGTCGAGAATCGATGCTGATAACTTTTCCGTTGCGTTCGAGCCATATCACTGCATAGAAGGTGTCTTCCCGAAGCTCGGTCACCACTACTTTGTGCACCTGAGTATCCAACCCGGTTAGCACATTTTTGATTAAATCGTGGGTCATCGGACGTGGCGTGGTCACCTTCTCAATTTCTAAAGCAATGGCGTTAGCTTCATAGACGCCCACCCAGATGGGCAGGACGGCGTCGCTGCTTGAATCCTTCAGAATCACGATGGGCATGTTCGTAACCGGGTCCATCATGAGCCCACGAATTTTCATTTCCACTTCCATCGTGATCCTCCCCTCAGGCTCTTATACCACCATTTCCCCAAGAAGGCTGTTGGGAAAACTGCCGGTGATTAGCACGGAAACATACTTTCCCGGCAGCAGCTCAATTGCACTCGGGGCGGTAAAATTCAGCACCTTGTTTTGCGAGGTACGTCCAATCCATTGTCCGCGCGCCTGATTCTTGCCTTCCACCATGACCTCCATCCTTTGACCGTGATGCCTCTGGTAGCGTCGCCGCTGGATTTCCCGTTGTTTCTCCTGCAGCGCTGCGAGCCGGCGGGACATGTCTGCCTCGCAAACCGCATCGGCGTACTCCAGGGCGGGCGTGTTTGGGCGCGGCGAATACTTGAAAGAAAACACCCCATCAAATTCGACAACGTCCAGAAGCGAGAGGGTTTGCTCAAAATCAGCTTCGGTTTCGCCGGGGAAGCCTACGATGATGTCCGTCGTGATGCTGATGTCGCGCCTGGCCGCCTTGATCCAGGCGATGCGCGCAAGGTACTGATCACGGTCGTAGAGTCGCTGCATGGCGTCAAGAACCTGGGTCGAGCCGCTCTGAACGGGCAGATGCACGTGATCGCACAACGTCGCCTGCGAGTCGATGGCGGCGACAATATCCGCGCCGAAGTCAATGGGATGCGAGGTTGTAAAACGGACTCGTTTAATACCCGGGATGTCTCCTACCGCGCCCAGTAATTCTGCGAAAGTTTTCTCGCCCAGCGGATCGTGGTAGGAATTTACATTCTGGCCGAGCAGCTGAATCTCGGTGTACCCCGCCTCGGCCATGCGGCGCGCTTCGAGCAGGACCGAGTTCGAGTTTCGGCTGCGTTCCTTGCCGCGCGTGAAGGGCACCACGCAATAGGCGCAAAACTTATCACAGCCCTCGATAATCGTGATGTAGCCGCGATGCGGATTGTTGCGGGCAGTGAATTCGGTTTCGAAACACTCATCCGTTTGGCGGTCGTCCAGGCCGGTCACGCGCTTGTTCCCTGCCTCGATCTGCACCAGCAGCTTGGGCAAATTACGATACGACGCTGAACCGCACACCAGAGAAACGTGGGGCGCACGGTCAAAGATCTTCTCGCCTTCCTGTTGAGCGACGCACCCGAGCACCGCGAATTTTTTACCCTGGCGCTCGAGCTTTTTGTAGTCGGCGAGGCGGTGAAACACCTTCTGCTCGGCTTTGTCCCGAATCGAACAGGTATTGTAGAGAACCAACCCGGCTTCCTCGATCGTCAGGACCTGACGATAGCCTTGGCAAAGCAGCGTGCCGATGACCTTTTCCGAGTCATGGACGTTCATTTGGCAGCCGAAGGTCTCAATGTAGAAGGTCTTTTCCTCGCTCACCGTCATACGGCCTCAGTATAGCGCGGTCAGGGGGACAGGAGCTTCGAGAAGCGCACCCAGCACGGGATTCGGCGGCTAACCAGCGGAGCGGGCGCATCGACCGTGCTTGCGCCCGGGCAAATACCGCATGTAATGACGGAGGTACAGGTAACCAGCCTGCCTGTGATCTTGGGCCGCACCGATTCCCGGCGCAGCCGCGCGATGGCCTTGGCAAGACAAGTTTTGGTGCGTCGGAAGAATCGGACGCTTTTTTGGGGACGCATTCAGCTGATAAATCCGTGGCGAACCCAGGTGTTTGGAAATGGGGTGCCGGATCCGCGGGGTACACCTGTCGCTTTCGCTTCAGTGGTGAACCTCGCGCTGCTTTATGTCATCGCTTAAACGACTAGCCCCAGCGGGGCTGCTCATCAAGGCTGATTCCCAGGGCGGTCTTAGCCAGCACTTCGTGCGTGAGAAAGGAATTGGCGGGATGAATCCGGCCCAGACGAGCATCGCGCATCAGGCGCTCGTAACCTGCCGAACGAAAGATTCCTAGGCCACCAGCCACGTCGAGCCCAATGTCAACCACTCGCCAAGAGCCCTCTACAGCACGGTATTTGGCGGCAAAGATCTTGGCGGGCCACTGCGCACCATAATTGACACCATGCGACCAATCCTCCGCGATCGCCTCAAGATGGGGCCCAATGGACTCAAGCTCAATCACCATCTCGGCGATTGCATGCTGGGCCTCGGGATGATGCGCCATGGAGCGGGTAAGCGCTAGGGAGCCTTTTTTCTTGAGTAAGGCCACCGTCTGATCGAGCGCGCCTCGCGCCAGGCCATAGTAAACGTTTCCAAAGCCCATCAGTGCCCAAGCAAAGATTGCCAGTACGAACGAATCCATGCCCGCGGCGCCCGCCGGAACGACTCTTGCAATGTAGCGATCTGGAATAAATGCATTCTCCAGGACCGTGTCGTCGCTGCGGGTAGCGCGCATGCCGAGGACATCCCAGGTTTCCTGGATGGTATAGCCTGTACCATCGCGCGGCATAAATGCGTGGATAATCTTTGGGTTCTGAGGATCGCTCGCGTCCATACCGTGTAAGCCAAAGCGAGTCCAAACCGGTGTCAAGCTGCCGAAATGCTTCCGGCCCGTGAACCTGAACCCGCCATCCACCCGTTCGGCTCTCGAAGTGGAGAGCAGGACCGGCACATCGTTGCCACTCTCGGCATGACCGGCTGCAAATATCTCTCCGGACGCTGCCTCGCGCAGCATCCATTCCAGTGAAGCGTCTCCGCCGCGCCAAAGATCTGCCGCCACCCCGATCCAGTAGAGGTGCATATTCACGGCCAGCGCGGTGGCAGGGGCATAATAGGCGAGCCGTCGCTGTTCGCGGCATACCTGGGCGAGATTCATTCCCGGCCCACCGAATTCTTTTGGGAGGGGCAGCAGTAGATACTTGGCTGCACGCAGTTCCTCGAAGTCTTCTCGAAAGAAGCGGTTTTCCCGATCGTAATTGGCTGCCCGCGAAGCAAAACGGGTCAACATCTCCTTGCTCAGCACGCCTTCTGAAGAATCGTCCGACAGAGACGTAGGCTCTTGACGCCGACGCCTGACCGTAGCCTGACGCTCTTCGATTCTGGAAGCAGGCTGATGAGATGTCATTTCGTCCTTCTTCATGCTTAACACCAATTTGCGCGCAAGTATCGTATACCGCCGGCAATCTTGCGAGAAGTGCAATTGTCTTTTCCAGCGTCCCCTGTTCGAACTCTTCCTGCTAGCAAGTTGCCGCGGGTTGCTCCTGGGCATTGTCTTTCGACAATCATGTTATTCTGAGCCTGAATCGCCTCGGACCCTGGTATTCGAACCTTTCTGGCGTTCGCAATATGCTGCAACCCGGTTCGTAACATCAGGAAGCCGTCGCGTGGTGTTGTGCTACAACGTTGTTGCTCGTTGAGAACCGCGGGCTCCTCGCTCATGGCTTAAGCCGTCGCAGCTCTGGGGGCACGGCCGATGGGTATGGGCCTGCCTACCTGCTTGATTTATACGACAAAGTACTTGGCTGCGGGGTGGTGGGCTACGATCGCGGAGGTCGACTGCTCGGGATCCAACAAAAATCCACTGGTCAATCTCACCCCGACCGTCTCCTCGGGATGCAGTAAGGCAAACAGCTTCGTCTGATCTTCGAGGTTTGGGCAGGCGGGATAACCGAAGGAGTACCGCGATCCGCGATATTTCTGATGGAATAAGTCACGGATATGAGGAGAATCGTCGACGGCGATTCCAAGTTCCTCTCGCATTTTCTTGTGATGAAATTCCGCCAACGCTTCGGCAGTTTCCACGCTGAGGCCGTGCAGGTATAGGTACTTGGTATATTCGCCGCCTTCAAATAATCGCTGCGTCTCGAGCGACGCCTTGGCGCCGATGGTCACCAGCGACAAGCCGAGCACGTCCATCTTCCCTAACTTCTTCGACGCAAAGAAATCGGAAATCGACAACTTGCGTCCCTCGCGTTGCCGCGGAAAGCTGAAGCGCAGCAATTCCCTTTTCTGGGAGGGTTCATAGACGATCAGATCGTTGCCTTCGCTCTGCGCTGGAAAATATCCGTAAACAACTTTCGGTTCGAATAAGCCCCTACGTACGATCTCCTGCTCCAATTGCTTCTTAATGGGGCGAAACTTCTGCTCCACCAGCCGCACATAATCTTCCTGCGAGGCTGTCTTCAACTGCCACTGATTTTTGAACAGGGCCGTGTCATTGACATAATCAAAAATCTCCGCGAGATCATAATCGGTGCGCACCCGCACCCCCCAAAAAGGGGGGTTAGGGATATTCGGAGCGTCGCCCACGACCGGGCTACGTTCAACAAACACCGGCCCGACTTCTTCATCTACGGCTGCAGCTTTGGCGTATTCCTTAACTGTCTTGCCTTCCTCAAGTCGCGATTGCCGCTGACCATCCGAAGATGTGAGGTCCTCCATGATGTGCAAGCCCGCGAAGGCATCGTCGGCGTAGAACACCCCCTCGTGGTACTCGCGCCTGAGGTCGTCTTCGACATACTTGCGCGTCAAGGCGGCGCCACCGCAGATCACAGGAAAGTCAAGCTCTTGGCGATGCAGGTCCTGTAAGACGTACTTCATCTCCAAGGTCGATTTCACCAGCAGACCGCTGAGTCCGATGGCGTGCGCGCCATGTTCCTGGGCCGCTTTGATGATGTTGTCGGCGGGCTGCTTGATGCCGAGATTGACTACGCGATAGCCGTTATTGCTCAGGATGATGTCGACCAGATTCTTGCCGATATCGTGGACATCCCCTTTTACCGTCGCCAGTACGATCGTGCCCTTCTGCGCGCCCGTCTTTTTCTCCATCTTGGGTTCGAGGTAAGCTACTGCCTGCTTCATCACCCCCGCCGAATCGAGCACGGATGGCAGCTGCATCTTGCGCGCTCCGAACAGGTCGCCCACGGTGCGCATAGCATCGAGCAGGACGGTGTTAATCAGGTCAAGCGGGGTGTACTGCTTCAAAGCCTCGTCCAGCAGTTCTTCCAGGGAGACTTTCTGCGCGCCTTCACCGACCGCCTTCTCGCCGTTAATGATGGCAAATTTCAGCTTGTCCTCGACCGCGAGCGTGGTGAGCTGTGCCGTGGTCGAAGGGCGCGGTTTGCCGTTCAGCCCTGCGAAATGCTGCATGTATTGCTGCAGGGGATCGCCATTCGATTCGTCGCGGAAAATTAGCTTGCGGGCTAGCTCGACTTCCTCCTGCGGGATCTTGTACAAAGGATAAACTTTGGTGTAATTCACGATCGCCATATCGAGGCCATGATCGACTGCCTCATGCATGAAGACGCTATTGAGTACACGCCGGGGATAGACATCCAGGCCAAAGGAAATGTTGCTTACCCCCAGGATGGTCTTGACATCAGGTAGGTCTTGCTTAATGCGGCGAATGGCATTCAGTGTTTCAACGCCTGCGCTGCGGTATTCCTCCTGACCAGTCGAGATGGGCAGAGTCAGCGCATCGAAGATCAAGTCGACGGGCCGGATGCCATACTTCTCCGTCGCCAGCCCGTAGATCCGCTTGGCGATCGCCACTTTCTTGTCAGCGGTCAGCGCCATGCCCTCTTCGTCGATGGTCAGCGCGATCACTGCCGCAGCAAAACGCTTGGCCATGGGCAGGACCTTGGAGGTACGCTTCTCGCCATCTTCAAGATTAATGGAATTAATGATGGCCTTGCCCGGTATACGCTTGAGCGCCTCTTCGACTACATCAGCCTCAGTCGAATCCACCATGATGGGTGCCGGCACGCGGGTGGCGATCCTCTCGAGGATACACGCCATGTAGCCCTTCTCGTTCTCGCCAACGATGGCACAGCAAAGATCAAGCAGGTGAGAGCCGTCATTCACCAATTTTTTGGCGAGCGCCAAAATGTCGTCATACTTCTTTCCGCGAACCAGATTGCGGAAGTGCTCGACCCGCGTCGTGGTGTTCATTTCTTCGGCTACGATGAGCGGCTTAGGATCGAGATCGAGCGGAACCGAGCTGTAGGCGCTCGAGGCGGCCGCCAGGGGCCTAACCTGGCGCTTGCCGGGCTCAATTCCGGAAAGCGCATCGACTACCGCCTTCAGGTGCTCCGGGGTAGTCCCGCAGCAGCCGCCCACGATGCGAACGCCATAATCCTCCACAAAATGTTTGTGATACTGGGCTAGTTCGGCTGGGCTGAGGCGATACACGGCGTGGCCGCCAACGTTCTGGGGAAGCCCGGCATTGGGCAGCACGGATATGTGTTTGGTCGAATTCATGGCCAGGTAGCGAATGGGGTCATTCATCTCCTTCGGCCCGGTGGCGCAATTCATCCCGATGACGTCAACCTCAAAGGGTTCCAGAGCGGTCAGGGCGGCCGCGATCTCGGTGCCCAGCAGCATGGTTCCGGATTCCTGAAGTGTTACTTGAACCGTGACCGGAAGCCGTTTGTTCGCTCTGGCCAAGGCGGCGAACACGCCAATGACGGCAATTTTTGCCTGCAGCAGGTCTTGCGCGGTCTCGACCAGCAGAACATCCACGCCGCCCTCTATCAGGGCAAGGGCCTGCTCCTCGTAAGCCGCCTCCATCTCCTCAAAGCTGATGTGACCAAGCGAGGGTAATTTGGTCGTGGGACCGATCGAACCCGCCACAAAGCGAGGTTTATTGTTGCTGGAGAATTCCTGTGCCACCTCGCGAGCCAACTTCGCCGCGCGGATATTGATTTCCGTCACTCGATCGCCGAGAGCGAATTCGGCCAGAACAATGCGTGTGCCTCCAAATGTGTTGGTTTCAATAACGTCGCAGCCCACCCTTAAAAAATCCGCATGGATGTCCTGAATGATGTCGGGCCGGCTGAGGACCAGTACTTCGCTGCAATTCTCCTTTCCCCAGAAATCATCCAGCGTGGGATTGCGCCTCTGGATATTCGTACCCATCGCGCCATCGTAGATGACGACCCGCTGGTTAACGGCCTGGAGAAATTCGTTCATAAAGAGGGCTATTGCGCCCGGAACTTGGTTCGACCTGGGAGCCGGGACACTTATTTGAGCATGTTTTATTCAAGCAGGCTGAAGAGAGCAGCCAATTACATTTTATGTTGTTCACGGCTAACCGTTATGCATGCATATCGCAACCAGGCTCGATGACACTCAGGACTATGAAAGCAAAGGCCGGTCGCTCAGACCAGCGCTCATGTACGGGGATTTAGGGAGCCTGTTCTCCCGCAGCCGGTTCGGCCGGTGCCCCGGCGATCACCTCAGCCTGATTGAATACCGCATTCGCTCCCAAGTGTGCTGGCGCTGCGGCCAACATCTGCTCTTTGCGATAGACCAGGCTGGTGGCGTTGAAGGTAGCCACTTCAAAACCATGCCCGTGCGTGATTGCGTCCGTGGGGCAAGCCTCAACACAGTAGCCGCAAAAGATGCAGCGGTTATAGTCGATGTTGTAAACCTTGGCATAGCGTTCCGCGCCGCTGACCCGGTGCTCCGCGGTGTTCTCCGCCGCTTCGATATAAATGCAATTGGATGGGCAGGCAGCGGCGCACAGAAAGCATGCAACACACTTCTCTAACCCGTGCTCGTCGCGTTGAAGGACGTGCACACCCCGATAGCGCTGCTGAAACCTTGCGCCCTTCAGCGGCCCGGGACCTTTGGGATAGTTTTCGACAATAGTAGGCCGGAACATCTCCCTGAAGGTTACCGACATTCCCTTCGCAATGGCGGCAATGTCGTTGATGATTGCCATGGACCTAAACTTAGTATACCGAAACACGCCTGCTGATGCGGACGGACTGGAATGCGGTGCGAACAACGGACTGACTGCTCGATCACGAGCGATCCCGGGTCAGCCGGCAGCTTTTTCAGCGAAGGGCTTTCGGCGCGGTCCCTGGCGCCAGATGCCCGAAGGCCTTCGAGTGCAGCTCCCAATTTTCCGGCTAGAGACAGAGGATTGCCGACCTCGGACGGACAGGACCTTCGACGGGGTTCTTGACCATCTGCGGGGGACTGCCTTCACCCGGCAGTTACGTCGGTAACATCGGAAGCGTGCAGTTCACGCGGATAATAATTGATCAGTACTGCGGCCATTGGCTGAGAACCAGGAACCGCAACTCGAACAGATTATTATGTCCACTGCCGCCAAACTGGGCGAAGCGCAGCAGCAAAAGCTTAGCGAAGCGCTTTCCGTACTCGACAAAACCGTGCTCGAGATGATCATGTCTCATGAGCCGCTGTCCCGTGTCTTGGAATCGCTTTGCTTGAAGATCGAAGATTGCTTTCAGGGGCTTGTCTGCTCCATTCTGATTCTCGATTCGGATGCAATTACGCTCCGCCATGGAGCAGGCCCGAGTCTTCCCCAGGCATACGTGGCAGCAATCGACGGTGTCCCAGTCGGGCCACGGGCTGGCTCTTGCGGCACGGCTGCTTACCGGGCGCAGCCGGTGGTTGTGACCGACATCGCCACCGACCCTCTTTGGGCTGAATACCGCCAGTTAGCGCTTGCCCACGGTCTGCGAGCCTGCTGGTCGATGCCCATCTCCTCACGAACAGGGATCGTCTTGGGAACATTTGCCTGTTACTACCGGGAACCCCGCACACCAGAGGCCGATCATCTTCTCGTCATCGATCGTGCCGTTCACCTGGCCGGTATCGCAATCGAGCGCTCTCGCACGAAGTCTGACCTCGAGGCGGCCGAACATCGTTATCGCACTTTGGTGGAACGACTACCCGCCATCACATATATGGCTGAAGTTGGCGTTACAGGTCGTTGGCTGTTCGTCAGCCCGCAAATCCAAAGCATGCTAGGTTATACGCCGGCCCAGTGGATGGCAGATCCCAGCCTGTGGATGACGAGTATTCACGAAGACGACTTGCGGTTAGCTCTCGAAGCCGAAAAGAGAGTGCAGGAAACGGGCGAATTGTATAAAGCAGAGTACCGTATGCGTGCCCGCAACGGCCGCGTCCTTTGGTTTCGAGATGAGGGCGCTATCCTCGACGACATGCCTGGCCCGAAACCGATTATGCAAGGCGTTCTTTACGATATTACTCAATATAAGCATTTAGAGGAGCAATTACGGCAGGCGCAGAAAATGGAGGCCGTAGGACAACTGGCTGGCGGGATCGCACATGACTTCAACAATCTGCTCACCGTAATGGGAGCTCACAATGATCGCATCCGGGAGAGGCACGCACCGGAGCATCCATCGTACGCAGATGCTTCGGAAGTGCAGGAAGCCGTCGCGCGTGCCACCTCTCTGACTCAACAGTTGCTCGCCTTCAGCCGCAAACAATTTCTCCAGCCACGGGTGCTGAACTTGGGTTGTGTGCTGCCTGATTTGGGGAACATGATTCGACGAGTTCTAACCGAGAACATCGCACTTCAGATGAAAGTTGAACCTCACCTGTATCGGGTTAAGGTAGACCGCACCCAAATCGAGCAAGCGATCCTGAACCTCACGGTCAACGCGCGCGATGCCATGCCCAAGGGGGGAGAAATCGCAATCTCGGCCACAAATCTTCAGTTAGATCGGCCCACCACTTTGACCCAGGGTTCACTCGAACCGGGAAATTACGTTCTGCTAGCTGTGCAAGATAGCGGAATTGGGATGGACGAGGAGACCCAATCCCACATTTTCGAGCCTTTCTTTACCACCAAAAAGCCCGGCAAAGGTACTGGGCTGGGTTTATCGACAGTCTACGGGGTTATGAAGCAAAGTGGAGGCGCAATTTCCGTCGAGAGTGCGCCCCATCGAGGAACTTTATTTAAGCTGTTCTTTCCTGAGTGCAAAGAGAGCGGGGCGGCGGATGAAAAATCGGCGCCTGTGCTCCAGCCCCTCGAAGGCAATGAAACCGTCCTTTTTGTCGAAGATCAAAGTGCGATCCGCGAAGTCGGCGGTGACTATCTCATGAAGCTTGGCTACAACGTGCTCGCCGCTCCTGACGGCGAGACAGCCATAAAAATAGCGGCCACCTATGGCAAACGCATCGATTTGCTGGTGACAGATGTCGTTATGCCCAATATGGGTGGCCAGGAACTGGCAGCAAGGCTCGTTCAGACATATCCAAAAATCAAGGTGCTGTTCATGTCGGGTTACCCAGACGGCGCCCCCGGAGGCTGGGAAAATGCCTCGGCCTGCGCAGATCTGCTGTCAAAACCATTTTCGCTGAAGGCACTGGCGAGCCGAGTTCGAACCCTTCTCGATAGCGCACGTGCAAATAATTGAGTCACTCCGCAACCCTCTTCTCTTTGCCCACTGGATTCCACATGAGAGAAATCGCGCTCGGGTATCAATGCCGGATGGATTTTTAGCCCCGTCTTCCCTTCGTGTCCGAAAGCGCAGGCCAGCAACAAATGAGTGGCGGTGAAGGGCGTTTTACACAAAAGCTCTTTCGATGAAGGTAGCGAGTCGCAGACATTCCAAACACCAGTTGCCTTGCCTGCGGGAAAGACATTGTCGCTATTGCCTGAGCCGACCTCCGGGGGCACCGAATCGGGGCTCCATTTTAAAACGCCTCCCACTTCGAGGAGAGGCATGTCGAAGTGCGCCCAAAGTCAAGACAAGTGCCTGACCAGCTTACCAAACTCTTCAACAACGTCCTTATCAAGTAGGATCTCGTGTCCTCGGCCTGCCAGAACGCTGAGCTGCGCGCCGATTCCGTGCTTTTGCAGTGCCCGCGCGTAGCGCTCGGCCAAAACGGGAGGAGCCACATTGTCGCGTTCGCCAACGATGAGTCTGATCGCTATGTTCCTGGGCATGTAATCGACCGCCGACAGGGGTGAAATGCTCCTGACCGGCTCGTTCCACAATGGTGTTGGGGCAATCGTTTTCATGTGGTCGCGAAACGCGGGTACATCGCAGGGGCAGGAGACCAGCAAAGCTGCATCCGCCAACTTGGGATCGCGGGCCATCATGTCGGCCGCAATGGCCGCTCCCCCCGAGTGCCCCACCAGGACGACAAACGAGGGATGAAGTTCTTCTTTAAGACGGGTTGCGGCGCTATCCAATTGCTGAATCACTTCCGGCGTGTAATTATCGGCGGTAGCGTTTCCCCGATTTCCGTCGGATGTGTCGCCTTCTATATCCATATAGCCAGGGCGCAGCAATGCGACTGCAACGACCTGGGGAAAAGCTTCGGCGAGCTTTTGCGCAAATACGTATTGATACGACGGTTTGGTAAACGGCGCATCGCCGTGCAGAATAACTGCCAAGATTTGCTTGCCCGTTCTGCTCTGTTCAAAGATCTTGGCTTTGGTACGCTGCCCTGGGATTCCGATCCACTCCGTACGTACCGATGGTGCTCCGGCGGCAGGAGCGAAGATCGTCAGCAAGAAGATGATCCGCGTAATCTCAAGCATCGGAGATTGCCCTTCCCCAAGCCAGTTACTTACTTAATCCGAGGAGGCTGGCATCGAATTCACTGCTGCATACGAAAAAACAACTAAGGGTAGAACCCTACTTATCCACGAGCATAGAGTGTGGGCCTCTCCTGCAGAACGTGCTAATCGCGCCATTCCGTGGGTTAGGTTAATTGCACGTTCCTGTACGTTGACTGTCTCGTGGCGCACCGGCGAGATATGGCCCCCACCGCTGAGGCCATTCATTGTGACGGGCCGCTACTGGTAATCCGGGAAAAGCCCGCGCCTACGAAGACCCTGTCGACATGGTGCGGCTACTGTACCACCAGAGTCGCACGGCTCGCGTGTGCTGCCGAGCCAGAGGTTCCCGTAATCGTAATCGCATAGGTTCCTGCCGGCGTGCCCGTAGGCGGCGTGGCGCTGCCGCTGCCACTGCTGCAGGCGAGCTGAAAAGAGGCAAGGGCAAACGGCAGCATGCCTAAAAGCGCAAGCAGCCATCTTTTTTTGCGGCTGGCGCCCGCCCCAATGCCCAAGAACGTAAGCCCCGTAACCGGCAACACTGCGGCGTACCAGAATCGGACATTCCGTATTTCGGCCGTAGGTACTGGCCGGGCCGTAGTGGTAATGGTCAGGGTACTCGACACTGGGCTGGTATTCGTCATGGTTACTGGGCTGGTTGAAAACGTGCACGCTGCTCCGGTGGGCACTCCTGCCGAACATGAAAGAGCTATGGAGTTGGGGAAGAAGTTTGTCTGGCCCGCGGGTACACCCACCTGAACCTGGTAAGTCGCAGAGTTGCCCGCAAGTACAGCATTGGTAGATGGGCTAACCCCGACGGCGAAGTCCGTAACCGTAGCACTGGCGTTGGCCGAACCTACGGCCACACCATTTGCCTGTAGGCTCGCGCTGTTGCTGACCGAGCCCGCAATGGTTGGCGTAAGATTGATTTTGACCGTCGCTGTTGTAGTTCCGAGAGAGCCAATTGAACAAGCGACAGTTCCGTTCACCACGGCAGTACAGGAGCCGGGCGTAGCACTGGCGGAGGCAAAAGTGGCCCCCAAGGGCGGCAGGGTGTCGGTGAGGATCAGATTGCTTGCAACGTCGGGCCCCGCATTTGTGATTGTGTAGATGAAGCTGACCTGATTGCCTATACCAATCGTGCTGCTTGCCACAGACGTGCTGGCAGTGATGGTTAACCCGCTCAACAGGGGGACAATTTTCGAAACAAAAGCATCACTTGCCGCGCCATTGAGAACCGATGAATTGGTAACGGGGAACGCGCTGGAATTTGTTTCACCCGCAACATAGGAGTTTCCATTCGCATCGGTAGCAATGCCGGTGGCATCGCTGTT
Source organism: Acidobacteriota bacterium (assembly GCA_019244045.1). Lineage (GTDB taxonomy): Bacteria > Acidobacteriota > Terriglobia > Terriglobales > Acidobacteriaceae > Gp1-AA122. The sequence goes on along the minus strand of JAFATF010000110.1, from coordinate 15,537 downwards.
CCCATTTGCCCCGGTTGTTCCCAAGTAACTGGAGTATCCACCGCTTTGACCGGCAAATGCGGTTTGGATCAAAGCCACAAATGCATTGATACCCGCTCCCGGACCTGGATTGATGCTTGAAATCGGGTGGACCTGAGGAAAACCGGAAGTGGTTGAACCCGCCACGTGCGCTGCCTGGTTAAGGTCGACGGCGACGGCGTATCCAATATCGTTGCCTGGGCCACCAAGATACGATGAATAAACGAGGGGCACGGTCGGCCCCGGATTCCCGAATTTAGCTACAAACGCGTCCTGGCTGCCTCCACCAAAGGTGGCTTGGAAAGCATCAGTTCCGTTGGCAATAGGGAAGTCGGTGGAGGTCGTAGTTCCCGTTACATACGCATTGCCTCCGCCGTCAACTGCCACTGCGTAAGGGATGTCGATGCCGCCGCCCCCTAAGTACGTTGAGTACTTCAGCTGTGCTCCTGCACTGGCATTTGTATCAATCTTGGCCACAAATGCATCTGGACTGGTAGGAGATGTGCAAGCGGTTGCGCCTGGAGCATCTAGACATGGCTGGTACGCATTCAGTATGGGGAAACTGCCCCCAGAACCGGAGGAAAGAAAGTTGGTCTCACCGGTGATGTAAGCCGAACCAAGGGGGTCGACAGCAACACCTCCGCCCTGAACGATTGCCCCACTGCTTGGAAGGGTGCTGCCGAAATAAGTCGAATAAAGAAGACTGCTGGTCCCGTTCGCGGGTTGCGTATTCAACTTCGTCAAAAAGAACTGGGGGTTAGTGGACTGCGGGCTGGTCTGGATTGCTCCTGCTGTGATTGGAAAACCGCTCGTGGAGGTAGTGGTCCCCGTTATATAAGCATTAGCGTGGGCGTCGATCGCTAACCCAGTAATCGTATCCGTTCCATCGCCTTCGACATACGTCGAATAAGTTAAGGCGCTCCCACTCGGGTTGAGTACACTAACGAACCCATGAATTCCGCTCGAGGGCGGCACCGTCTGATTGCCGTTGCTTGTAGTGGGGAAATTGTTTGTCGTGGTGCTCGATGTGTTTCCTGCTACATAGACGTTCAGACTGGAGTCGACGGCAATGCCTGCAGTTGTCTCGCTGGAGCTGCCGCCAAGAAAGGTCCAATACGCTAAAGTATAGACGGAGCTTGAAGTGACATTAAATTTCGCGATGAATGCATCCGAGCTGCCTGCATTGTTCGCTTGCAAAGGTGAACCAGTAACGGGAAACGTCGCCGACGTGGTTGCGCCGGCAACATAGATGCTATTCGCGGCGTCTACCGAAATGGCAGGGCAACCCGCAATGGCAGTCGTATAAGCTCCGCTAATAAATGCGCAGCCTTCGTCTCCGGTGCCACCCAGATAGCTCGAGTAGTTCAGCACCGGATCGATCACCAAGACGCGTGTGCGATCATAATGACCGACCACGACGTGCAGGCGATGATCCTCGCTAAGGAGGAACTTCCCGGTCACGGTGCGCTTCTCACCCCCAACTCTTTGATAAACCGTGGGCGCGCGCAGTCGAAGGTCCCCGGCAGGTGTCTCTGCCACCAGATCTCCTCTCGCATCGAGGTGCAAGTTCTGGCCGCCATCAACTTTGAGATCAATCTGCTTCGGATCAGCTCCCGCAGCTATCTCGAAGTCATACTCCAGCTGCCCCTGATTTCCGTAATAAACCAAATCCACGCCCGGATAAACCTGCCGATAACGAACCCGGGAAAAATGCGGCACATTGCGCCGCCACTTCGAAGGATCCTTGCCGACGAAGTAATTGCTGCGGCTGGGCGATTGTTCAGAGCCGGTAATGGCAGCGTGCCGATTGGCGCCCACTAGCTTCATGCGCACGACTGAGGCGAGAGCCCTCGACTGGGGGCGAGCCAACGAGTGCGGCCGCGCAACTGATGACCGGCTTTTGGCTGCTAGCTTCATCACGGCTTCGTCCTGGGTGAGGAAAAGAGTATATCCAGTGCCCCGCGCCAGGAATTTAACCCGACCATCAGTCTGACCCTGGTTGGCTTCAAAATTCAGCGGAAGATGAGCAAGTGAATTCCCCGCGCCGGCTTTCGGGGAAAAACTTGCGGAAGTCTGACCGGTTCTCTCCCAGGGCGAATCGTACGCTGGTAGGCTTGAGGCCATGGGTTGGCTGGCGCCCAAATGCAACAGAATTCCAGCGATCAGAAGCATTAGGGAGATGGTCAGCAAGACTTGTGTCCCTCGAAGACGATTCCGCGAAACCCGAACAGTCAAATTCACTTATTCCTCCGGCTTAATCATTTGGAGAGAACACAGAAGACGGCATACGGCCGGATACCTTACTGCGGCGGAGAGGCATGCTTCTCGGTCACCAGAACTGGGTGAAAAATAATAACTACTTAAACATCTGATGGATACGCTGTCAAGCAAGCACCCGGCTGCCGCATTCCCGATATCTCGTCAGATGCGCCGAGCGACTTGCTTGGATGCTGCCTCGGCGATGGGGGAGAAAAGGACGTAATTCCTGCAAAGATTTGCCCATACTAGCGGAGCGCGATGCTCAAGAGCCGATTAAGCTCTTCATCCTGAGGGCCAGCGAGAAATCTATTCTTGGCAGTAGGCTTGCAGTGTACAAGGCCTCTTCCCCGGATTGACGAGTCGCAGTGTCGGCTCGAAAGCCTCCGCCCAAGGATGTCAACAATTTGTCACGCAGGTGATTTTGCCATTGCAAATCTCGCGCAACTAAGGGAACCTTGTGCCCTAGTTTGCTGACACAAGCGGCCGTTCGCGCGAACCGGATCTCAACCATGATTACAAAACCGCACGCCCAAGCGGCAGTTTCCGAGCGTCGCGCCATGCGCCGTTTTGAAATGCACTTGCCCGCCCTGATCAAGTTGACGGGAGATCGCTTTCAGCAGTTCATCACCGAAACCGATAACATCAGTGCCCGCGGCATTTTCTTTTACATCGAGGGCACCATCATCCTCAATTCGCGTCTTGAAGTCACCTTCAATCTGCCTTCGCACGCCGCCCTGGCCAATTCGGTGCGGGTGCGCTTCACCGGCCGGGTGGTCAGAGTGGAATCGGGCCAGACATCCCGAACGGGCGTTGCCGCCTTCATCGAAGAATACGAATTCCTGCGCTCTCCCCATTTCGAGATGGCGAACCCTGACTTTGCGGATGCTCGTCTTGACTAGGTGAAAGGATTTCGGTTGAAAAGGCAGTCGCGTCGACTGCTTGGGTGCGAAAGACAAACGCCGGCGCGGCCGAGCATGCAGCTTATCATTCCATCGATATCAGCTTGTCCACCAGAGGGGAATAATCCTTTTTTTCGAGACCATGGACCTGCTTGTTGTACTCATCCACCTTGCTGGAATAATTCATGGAACAAAACTTGGGCCCACACATCGAACAGAACGCTGCTTCCTTGTAGTAATCGTCGGGCAAAGTCTCGTCGTGCATAGCTCGCGCCGTATCGGGATCGAGTGACAAGGCAAATTGTTTCTCCCAATCGAATTTGTATCGCGCAAAGCTGAGCGCGTCATCACGGTCCTGCGCCCCCCGGCGGTGTCGTGCTATATCAGCCGCATGGGCGGCAATTTTGTAAGCGATGATACCGTCCTTGACATCCTTTTCATTGGGAAGCCCCAGGTGTTCTTTCGGGGTGACATAACACAACATGGCAGCGCCGTGCCAGCCAATCAAGGCCGCGCCGATCGCCGACGTGATGTGATCGTAGCCGGGGGCAATGTCAGTAACCAGGGGCCCCAGGGTGTAGAACGGAGCGCCACCGCACAGCTCTGTTTCCTTCTCTACCTGTTCTTTGATCTTGTCGAGAGGAATGTGTCCTGGCCCTTCGATCATAACTTGGACATCGCTTTCCCAAGCCTTCTCGGTCAATTCCCCCAAAGTTTTTAGCTCAGCGAACTGGGCTTCATCGCTGGCATCAGCAATGCAACCCGGCCGCAGTCCATCGCCGAGCGAGAACGACACGTCGTACTTGGCGAAAATTTTTACAATGTCGTCGAAGCGTTCATACAGGAAATTCTGCTTGTGATGATAGGCCATCCATTGTGCCAAAATGGCGCCTCCACGGCTGACAATGCCCGTAATACGTTTGGACACGAGCGGCAGGTATTGAATGAGTACCCCGGCATGTATGGTCATGTAATCCACACCCTGCTCGGCCTGCTCCTCAATGACCTCCAACATGATGTCGGCGTTCAGATCCTCAACTCTTTTCACGCGAGTGATGGCCTGATAAATCGGTACGGTACCGATCGGCACGGGCGAGTGTCTCAGAATAGCTTCGCGAATCTGGTGAATATCGCCGCCCGTAGAAAGGTCCATCACGGTGTCTGCGCCATAGTGAACCGAGGTGTGCAACTTGCGCAGTTCTTCCTCGATGTTGGATGTGATTGCTGAATTACCGATATTGGCATTGATCTTACACAAGGAAGCGATGCCGATACACATCGGCTCGAGCTCGGGGTGATTGAGGTTCGCCGGTATAATCATATGCCCGCGCGCCACTTCATCTCGCACCAGCTCGGCGACCAAGCGCTCGCGGCGCGCGACGTATTCCATTTCTTCGGTAACGATGCCGCGGCGCGCAAAGTGCATCTGTGAGACGTTGCTGTCGCCGCTACTCAGGGCTTCTTCTCGTCGCTTGGCGAGCCACGCGCGCGGCGTGGGTTGTGGACCCTTGAGATCGATCGCGCTTAAAGTGCCGTTCGTGGGAGTGCTGGTCGAGCCCATGCATCGCTACCTCAGTGGGGATTCGTATAAGTGTGAATTATACGCTGGCGACAGCAATGCCGTTGCGCGCGCCACGGGCTGGTATGAAGTTGTCGCTCCTCGTGCCGCTCAGGCCAGCACCCCGGCGCAACCGCGTTTCAGGCAATCTTTGACGAGTACACCTATTTCGCGCCTTTTGATTTATTTAGGCCGTTTCTTTATAGTCAGGTGAGCGGCGGGGGGGTGGCATCTCTAGTCTGCCGCATGGCTCCGCTTGACCTGACTGAGAGCGGGCAGCAGGTTCAATAGTCGTTGCGCGCAAAGTGGACGTTCTGATGTCTGCCGAAAACAGCAAATATGTGAAATTCGGTGTAGTGACCGGAGTGATTCTCGCTTCCCTTGCCTACTTAGCCTACACAGGCGTCGAGCAGAGCAAGAGCTATTACGTGACCATCCACGAACTGCGCGGCATGGGCGATCGTGCTTATAGCAAGCGCCTGCGGGTGGCCGGCAATGTACAGCCCGGCTCCATTAAGCGCATGGGCACGCAGGTCAAATTTGTGCTGGTTGAGCAAGGGCAGAACTTGCCGGTCGTCTACAACGGCACGGAAGCTCCGCCGGACACCTTCAAAGATGATTCCCAAGCTTTGGCCGACGGCAGTTTTGGCCGGGACGGCGTGTTCCATGCCCGCGCCCTGCAGGCCAAATGCGCCTCGAAATACGCGCCCCAAGAACCGACTGGGCCCGCCCGGCAGCCCGGCAACAGCATGAGTGCCAATCAGGGGGGCCAAGGAAGGCGCGCGCAGTGACAGTTCTGAGCTGATCGTGAATCCTTCGCCGCCGGCTTGCCTGAATCTGCCCATCATTTCCCTAAGCGACGTAATTAAGCAATTCGGACGTCTCGCCGCGCTTCGTGGCATCACCGCCGAATTTCTCTCCGGACGCCTCTATGTCATCGTTGGCGACAATGGCGCAGGCAAAACCACGCTGCTGCGTATCCTTGCCGGCCTCTCCCAGCCTACGCGCGGCAGGGTCAGCATTCTCGACAGCACCGATCCACGTGCCGTCCGCGAGCAAGTGGGCTATATGGCGCACCCTTCCTTGCTTTACGATGAGCTGTCGGCCCTGGAGAATCTTCGTTATTTCGCCCAGCTCTACCGCATTAACGATGAACAACGCTGTCGCTCGGTGATCTTCTCCTTGAAGCTCGACCCTGATTTGACGCGCCCAGTAGGAGAGTATTCTCAGGGCATGCGCCAGCGCCTCTCCCTGGCCCGGGCGGTGCTGCACGACCCTAAGATCCTTCTCCTTGACGAGCCTTTTTCCAACGTCGACGTCGGATCGGCGCGCCACATGGTTGAACTGCTGGCAGCAATGCGCAACCGCGGCACAACGATTTTGCTCATCACTCATCAAGCCTCGCTCCTTGAGTCGGCGTCTAACGAATTTGTCTGGATGGACTTTGGCAAGATCATTCGCCGCAGCCGCGAGCTCGAACTGCTCCAGGCACTATGAGCTCTCTACCCACAATCACCAAGGCTACTTTGGCGAAGGACCTGCGCCTGGAGTGGCGCTCTAAAGACGTGATAAACGCGATGTTGTTCTTCGCCTTGTTAGTGGTTGTAATCTTCAGCTTTTCATTCAACCCGACGGCCGAGGAATCGCGGCAGATCGCCGGCGGTCTAGTCTGGGTAGCATTTCTCTTCGCCTCCGTCGTGGCCCTCAACCAAACCTGGGCACGCGAGCTGCGCAATCAGGTGCTCGATGCTTTTCGCGTCTCCCCCGCTCCGGCCAACGCATTGTTCCTGGCCAAAGCAATTGGCAATTTCCTATTCGTAAGCGCGCTCGAGGCGCTCATGACGCCACTGTTTATTGTCTTCTATGCCCTGCGCGCACTCGGGCCGGGTTGGCAGCTCGTTCCCGTGGGGTTGCTGGGCACCTGGGCGCTCGTTGTGAATGGAACGTTCTTTGCCGCCATGTCCATCCGCACTCGCAGCCGCGAAATCATGTTGCCGCTCCTGCTGTTTCCCATCACCATCCCCGCGCTGCTTGCCATGGTCCAAGCCACTTCCGCGATTCTCACCGGTGAGGCCTCGGCCAAGTTCTGGATCGTGTTGCTCGCTGTCTACAATCTGGTGTTTACTACTGTCAGCCTGCTCTTGTTCGAAAGCGTTCTGCACGCGGAATGACTATGAAACGAGCCTTCCCCGTCTTTGGCCTGCTGACACTGGTTCTGCTCAGCTTTGCCCTTTATGAAGCCCTGATCGGCGCGCCAACGGAACGCACCATGGGCGAGGTGCAACGCATCTTCTACTATCACGTTTCTTCAGCGTGGACCGCATTCCTGCTTTTCTTGACGAATTTCATCGCCTCAGTGGTGTATTTGGCGAAGAAGAATTCGAAAGCTGACGCTGTTGCCGCGGTCACAGCCGAAGTAGGTGTACTTTTCTGCTCCGTAGTTCTGGTCACCGGCCCCCTGTGGGCACGTCCGGTGTGGGGCATCTGGTGGACGTGGGACATGCGGCTTACGCTTACCCTGGTCCTGTGGTTAATCTACGTTAGTTACCTTGTTCTCCGCCGCTTCTCAACCAGCAGCCAGACTGCGGTGATTGCTGCCGCTTTATCAATATTTGGAGCGGTTGACGTTCCGCTGGTCTATTTCTCAATCTGGTATTTCCGCACGCAGCACCCCTCTCCGGTGATCGGCCGGGGTGGCTCACTCGATGCCCGCATGTGGCATGTCCTGCTCATCAACTGGGCTGCGTTCCTCTGTTTTGCTTTTCTCATCTGCTGGTCGCGTTATCGGCTGGAGAGACTGCGGCGTGATGTGGAGGAGACGCAGGCGCTCGAAGCTTTGCTCGAGCCCCGAGGTGTCCGATGATTTACCTCTACGCCGCCTACGCCGCCACCTGGACGATTCACATCACCTATTTGGCGTGGGTTCTGCTTCGATACCGGCGACTCCGGCGCGAGATCTACGAACTGCGCAAGGCTGTAAGGTAAGGAGCAGTTCAAGGCTGCGCCCCTACGCAGGGAGCTATGGGCAACGGTTAGCTTGTTGCGCTACCGCCCCCGACCCTTGCTCCCGGGGGACTGTCGATAAGGTTAAGTTTACTTGCGGAGGTCGCGGCGGAAGTCATTTCGATCGTGCCGAGCCTCGCAACATCGGCGCGCAAGTCGCCACGAGCTTTGGTGATGGCCCGCTGATCGCGAACACCATCAAGGCGGTCACGCTGCAATTCGCGGCGCTCGCGGTGAATGTCGCGCCTTTCGTGTCTGAGATCGCGGCGCTCGCCGGCTACGTCGCTATCGACGAAGAACACACCCAGCGAGAGCAGCACGAGCAAGCTAATAGGTAAGAAGGTTCGAAGCTTAGTGTCCGTCTCCGGACGTCGTCCGGGCTCGATCGCCCTCTAGCCGTGGCTGGAATGGCAAACACAACAGGAATTCAGAAGAGTAACCGGTTGTGGAGCAAGGCCCGCCGGCGCGGCAACTTTGATGCCACTATGCTGGCCGTCGGCCTTCAAGATTTAATCGCCAGTAGTCCAGTTGGTAGGGCGGATCGTCGTCCCCAGCTTGTCGGGCCAATTCGCTCAGGAATTGCCGCCTGAGGGACTTATGGGGAAGATACTCCAGAAATTCACGCAGGATGACCTTGCAGACAAATTCGGAAAACTCACGCTCGCCCTCAAAACGCGTGGGTGCCGGCTCCAGGCTGCTTTGAACGTTTCGAAATCCAGCCGCCTCGAGGCTGTACGCTGTGGTTGCTGGATGGGAAAAAGTCCACCTGTGCTGGTAGCTGCCTACATAGGCGGCGTATGTTGCGGTTTGCGACAAAGCATCGACGCGGGCGAGTAGGCGGCAGAGATTCGGCCCACCCCCGCATTGCGCCACTAGCCAGCCGCCCGGACGCAGGGTGCGATAGAGACTCCGAAACAATCGATCGTGATCCGGAATCCAGTGAAACGCCGCCGTACTGAAGATGCCGTCGAAGGCCTGCACAAAGGGGAGATGCGCAAGGTCGGCGACTACGAAGGTAATCCTCGCTGGAAAACGGAATTCCACATTTTCGCGAGCCTTGCGCAGCATGTTTTCGGACAGATCGACCGCGACCAGACGGCCGCGCGGCAAGAGCGTCAGCAATTCGCCTGTCAATTTGCCCGTTCCGCAACCGCCATCCAGAAGGACTTCGTCCCCACGCAGGGAGAGGTGATCGAGTACCTTTTTGCCCCAAGTGAACTGCGGCGCGGAGATGCGGTCGTAGGCGGACGAGTCCCACTCGCGAAATGAGGGCACAGTCACGGGATCGCAGCCAGGGCCTGGTCGAGATCGGCGAGAATATCGCAAACGTCTTCGATCCCGACGGAAATTCGGACCATCCCGGCGGTGATGCCAATCTGCGCCCTGCCTTTTTCGCCGAGTGCCGCATGAGTCATGGTAGCGGGATGAGAAATGAGAGTTTCCACTCCGCCCAGCGATTCGCCGAGCGCGCACAGCCGGATCTTTTTCAGGAATTTTTTGGCATTGCTGAGCGCGCCGGATTCGAACGTAATCATAGCGCCGAAGCCCGTCATCTGCCGCTGTGCCAGTGTATGCTGCGGATGGCAAGCGAGTCCGGGATAGTAGACTTTCTTTATCTTTTTGTGCTTCGAGAGGAAATCGGCGACGATGCGCCCATTTTTGTCATGCTGTTCCATGCGCACCGCCAAAGTCTTTACCCCGCGCAGCACGAGCCAGCACTCAAAGGGCGACAGAATTGCTCCCGCGGTCTTTTGGATGAACGCGAACTGTTCGGCCTGCTCGGTAGTGGTGCAGACGATCACGCCGCCGAGACCATCGCTGTGGCCATTTAGGAATTTAGTGGTGGAATGCACGACCAGGTCGGCACCGAGGGCGATTGGCTGCTGAAAATACGGCGACATGAATGTGTTATCGACCACCAACTCCACACCTTTGGTACGACATACTTGGGAGAGGGCGCGAATATCGCTCAGCACCATCAAGGGATTGGTCGGACTCTCGACATACAGCATGCGGGTGGTGCTACGCAGGGCACGCTTGACGGCGGCGGTATCAGAGGTGTTCACATAGGTGAACTCCAGCCCGCAGTTGGTCAGGACTTGATTGAACAGCCGCGGCACACCGCCGTAGAGATCGTTGCTACAGAGAACGTGGTCCCCGGTTTGAAACCGGGTGCACAAAGCGTTAATAGCGGCCATTCCGCTGGCGAAAACGCGCGACGAGGAGCCGCCCTCGAGAGCGGCAAGGTTCTCTTCGAGGCGAGTACGTGTGGGATTTGAGACGCGCGAGTACTCATAGCCTTTGTTTCTGCCGAGTTCGTCCTGAAGATAGGTTGACGTGGGATAGATGGGCACGCCGATCGAACCCGTGACGGGATCAGCTTCCTGGCCCACGTGGATGGCGCGGGTAGCAAAACCTGGTTGTTTCAGCTCCTTCATCGAAGCACGCGACCGCTCGGCAGAGGCCCTGGCCGCGGCGTCGGCCTCAAGCCATTGCAGCCAATCCCGATCCAGGGCGGCAGGCAGAGAAAAAACCGGCTGCGCCCTGTGCCAGATACCATTAAATGCCACCTTCGAATATCTTCTTGGACAAGTACCGCTCTGCCGAATCAGGGATCATGGTCACGACACGCTTCCCTGCTCGCAAGCGGCGCGCGATTTCGATGGAGGCGTATACATTGGCGCCGCCGCTTGAGCCAGCCAAGACACCCTCCTGAGCAGCTAATAGCTTGACCATTCCAAAGGCCTGGGAATCGGTCACCATGAAGATTTCATCGCACACGCTGTGATCAAAATTCTTGGGAACAAAACTGGCCCCGATGCCTTCGACTTTGTGCTTGCCCGGCTTCCCGCCCCCGAGCACTGATCCCTGGGTCTCGACCGCGACGGTAAACACCTGTGGCAATTGTTGCTTCAAGAAGCGAGCCACACCAGTGAAGGTGCCAGCGGTGCCAGAACCGATCACGATCGCGTCCAGACGCCCCTCCATTTGCTCGAAGAGCTCGCGCGCGGTGGTCTCGTAGTGGTAGTCGGGATTCGCGGGATTCTCGAATTGCGCCACCATGAAAACCTCGGAATTTGAGGCGGCGAACGATTTGGCCCGATTAATCGCCCCTTGCATGCCCTCCCCATCCGGGGTGCGAATGACCTCGGCGCCAAGGGCACGCATGATCATGACTTTTTCCTCCGAGAATCGCTCCGGCACGAACAGTCGCACGCGATAGCCGCGGTTAACACCGATGAGGGCGAGACCGATACCGGTATTGCCTGCGGTGGCTTCTACAATGGTCGAACCGGGACGGAGGCGGCCCTCGGCTTCGGCGCGCTTGATCATGCCTATGGCAGCGCGGTCCTTCACACTGCCGCCCGGATTCAGGTACTCGAGTTTCGCAAAGACCTCGGCAGCACCCTGGGGAATCAGTTTTCTCAATTTAAGTATCGGAGTCTCGCCGACGAGCTTGGTAATATCGTCAACGACACGGGGGCAGGCGCTTTCTAGAGCTTTGGAGCGCACCTTACAGAGTACGGAAGGGGAGGCGGGAGCGTCAATTGTCACCTGGCATACGTCGTGTGCACCTAAGCGAATTCCGGCGCTATGTCGACTTGCCGCCGCGCCGCCGCAACCACCGCATCAGCGTCCAAGCTCGGCGAGCGCGCGCTGCGCCTGCTCGTGACCGGGATGCTGTACGAGTAGTGCTTCAAGGAGGGAGCGCGCCTTTTGGCGATTCCCTTCCAAGACGTACACCCGGGCAAGATTCAAATAGGGCTGATCGAATTGGGGAGCGATGCGAATGCTCTGCTCGAAGGCTCCGACCGCCTGATCGCGCCGCTGAGTGCGTAGGTATAGGATTCCAAGATTGTTGAGGGCCTCCGGATATTGGGGACGCAACTTCAGCGCAGTCTCAAGATAATGATGGGCAAGATTGGCATCATTGAGCTCAGCAAAAACCATGCCCAAGCTGTAATTGGCTTCGGCATTATCGGGAGTGATCACCACTGCCTGTTCAAGAATATTGCGTGCCTCGTCCCATTGCTTCATCTGACGATAGGCGTTGCCAAGATTGAGGAGGGCTATCGGGTGATGGGGACTTACCTTGAGAGCCTGTTGGAAGTATCTCGATGCCTGGTTGATTTGCCCTTCACGGGTGGCGAGCAATCCAAGGTTATTCCAAGCATTGGGGAGGGTATCGGGATAGCTTGGCACAAGTTCCGTAACCTTTTCGAAGCTCCGGCGAGCCTCTGCATTCTTCTGCTGTTCGAGATACACGCTGCCCAGGCCGTATAGGGCCTCTGCGTTTGCCGGATCATCGCGCAGAGCACGGCCGAACCAATCTTCGGCCTGGTCGTAGTAGCCGCGCTGATAATAAACCGCTCCATAGGACAGATAGTTGCGCCGAAACTCCGTTTGACCACTGATACCGGCGAACGGCAATGCCTTGGCGGCACGCTCTGCTGGGTTCGAAGGAATCTGCCGAAAATCGCTATCAATATGTGCGAGATTCAAGACGCCCTGGTATAACTTAACGATTTCGCCATCGGAATTGATCAGGAATGCGGTAGGAACTCGCAGATCACGATGACGATCAAAGAGCTGGCGATAGAGGATGTTGTAAATCGCAACCAGATCGGGCGAAGCCTGAACGATAGGAAATCGCAAGGAGCGCTGCCCCACCTCTAGGCGGATGGCGTCGAGCCTATCTTGATCGTCAACATTGATCGCGATGACGGCTTTCAGAAAGGATTGACGAACCAAGTCATTTACCGCCTGTAGCTCCTCTACCCATGCTGGCGTACGAGAACTCCAGAAATAGGCAAGCGCAGGCTTTCCCCGAAATTGCGAAATTGCGCGCTTCTGCCCCTTAAGGTCCGGGAGTGAGAAATCAGGCGCCAACACCGGGTCCAGCAGCCAGGTTTCAGCGGAAGCAGGAAATTGCTCCCCCGGCAGCAGCTTGGCCAAGTTCCAGGATTGGACAGATTGGAACGGCTCGATGCGCGACGGTTCAGATCCTTCCTCCACCCAGATGCGGTGATTGAGCGGAAGCTCGTTTAACTCCTGCACCCTGCCACTGGGCCATTGAATCTGCGCCCTAACCGGATGCACGGTTTGTCCGAGACCAAAAAACAACTCTTTGCTGTGTTGCGAGAGAAATCCTGATCCGGCTTGCAAGCTCCGAATCTGCCGACCTGATCCAGAATCCAGGGTAACGACTGCGCCGATGGCGTCGCGGTTACTGTGCGTGCCTCGCAGGCGAAAGGCGATCGCTGGGCTCAGCTCTTGGATGATATTTTTCAGGATGCGCACTTGGGGCCCATTGCGGTTCTTTAGAACGGCTTCGAGCCGGCCATCATGATCGAAATCTCCTAGGGCAAAGCTGCGACCGTCCTCGATAAAATCTATTCCTAAGGCTCCCGAAGCATCGGAAAAGCTACCATCATGATTGTTGACGTAAAAGATGTTGCGCTCGTATCCGCTCCAGGATAGGTCGGAACGGATCAACTCGTTGACGGCCATCCAGGCTTGTTCGTACTTGGGCGAGGCTCTCACTTGGTTAGGGGAATTGGCGACGACCTGGCGCCAGAAAAAGCTATTTAAGTCGTCGGCAATCGGACCGGATACCATGCCATTGACAATGTAAAGATCGGGAAAACCATCGTGGTCAAAATCCCAAGTATCGGAACTCCATGCCCAACGACCGATGGCGACACCGGCCGAGGCGGTTCGATCCCGAAACCTGCCTGAGCCCTGGTTGCGGAAGAGAGAATTTCCCATACTGTGCTTGCGATAGGCGGCACGAATGTCCTCTGGAGCATCCTTCTGAAAGATTGCCTGTGATGAGATACGCTCTCCGGCGGCAGTCCACATATCGGCAACATAGAGATCTTCAGTTCCCGCCTGCACGCAGTCGAACCAGCAGACGCTCATGCCGGCCCCGATATCCTCGACACCAGCCTGCGCGGCAATGTCAGTGAACGTGCCATCGCCATTGTTGCGGTACAGATTTTTTTTGCCAAAGTCGTTCACTACGTAGAGATCAGGCCAGCCATCGCGGTTAATGTCGCTCCAGGCGCAGCAAAAACTGTAGCGGGTGTTGTTGCGATCAAGGCCGGCCTGGGCGGTTACATCGCGAAATGTGCCGTCGCGATTGTTGCACATCAGGAAATTGGGGGGACCATTTGTCGCGTCATAGTAGGGCAAAGGGTATTTATATTGTCCGGTACCTTGGTAATAAGCGTAGAGACAAAAATAAATGTCCAGCCAGCCGTCGCGGTCGTAATCGGCAATCGCTGCCCCGGTGAAGGTCCCTTGTGGAGGTTGCGCAAAATCAAAGGCGTGCCCCTTAGGGCGGAATTTGCAGGAACCCTCATTGAGGAACAGTTGGGGACCATTGGCGCAGACAACGATTAACTCCTGGCGCCCGTCGTTATCTACATCTGCGAATAAAGCGCACGCCGTGTTTTCCAGCACGCCCACACCGGCACTGTCGGTAACATCCTCGAACGTTCCATTGCCCCGATTTCGGTACAGGCGGTTGGGCAGACCTGCCGGCTGGCAGACGTAAAGGTCGTCAAAACCATCATTATCGACATCGGCGATAGAAACTCCGTTGTGTCCGTAAAGATCGATGCCAGAGGCCCCGTCCAGAACCGTGCGCCAGTAGTCGGCGCCCAGCAGCAATTGCGAACCATAGGAAGCATTGCTTCCAAGTACCTGAAAGCTGATATCTCGAAAGGCAGGCGCCTGAGCAAGACTTTCCGTTTCCTCTGAGGCGTAAAAGCTACTTATGCGAAAGTCATCGGAAGACATTCGCTTCCATTCCAATTGCCAATCACCAATACGCTGCTGCCGATAGAAAGTTGCTGTAGAGCCAACGATCTGGTAGCGAACCCTGGTCGTCAGTTCCGCAGGAGAGCTTACGGCTGGAGCATCTATCTGTGTGATCTCGAACTGGGCCGTCGTAATGCTGGAGAAGGCGCCCAAATACAAGCGCAGGTGTTCGATGAAAATATTGCGCCTCACCACAGTTGGGGAAAAACGATTAACCCGGATCTCGACTGCGGGACCGGAGCGCAACCGGCGCGATTCAGCCACTCGCAAGGAACACCCCGTACAATCATCAGCCAACACGCTTTCCAACGAACTCAGATTGCTCGGAGATTGCAGCAGTTCCTGACTCCATCGGGCGAGAACTCGAGAGAGCTGGTCGTGATATTTTTCCAGCGCAAAATCGTCGGACCCGGCTTTGACCTTTGCGAGCACGGTCTCAAGAGGTAGAGCGGCGCGGTAATGCGGCTGTAACTGAACGCCTCCGTCGGGGGAGAAACCAGCGGGCACATTGGAGGAACGCGGAGACGAAATGGTGAACTGCGAAAAACTGGGCAGTAGCGTTGCCGTTCGGCAGCAGCGGATCAGAAACTGGCGGCGACTATGATCGACCGAGAAAAAATCGTATTGAGGAGATTTCTTCCCTCGGTGTGGCGACATGTTGGCCGGCGTGTTAAGTGAAAGTAACATCGCTGCCAGAGGCGGTCAAGCTTCGGCTCACACAAGCGTCAGCTCTCTTGCGGCATAGGGGCACGCATCTTGCCTTCTCGCCAGCACAAAGAATCATCCATTCGGGTCCTTGCCCCGCGTTTGCCGGCAATTCAAACAATGTTGACGATTGGCACTTACGTGGGGTCTACACTTGTGCGGATACGGATGACATGTGCGGGGTTCTCTCACCTTACAGGCATCATGTCCGCTGGTCGATCGTGCTGTTTGTCAGCTTGGTTGGGTGTGGCAACTCACAGGAATAGCACT
>JAFATF010000024.1 GCA_019244045.1 Acidobacteriota bacterium | reverse complement strand
CCTCGAGACCGGTATCGCGCAGGCGACGCGTCTAATGAGTGGCTGGGGGCTAAAATTCTTTGATTACGACAACGATGGGAACCTGGACCTATTGCTTGCCAATGGCAATCCCGATGACTTAATCGAGTCCTTGCATCCGGGGGTTGGATATCGCGAGCCGAGTCTGCTCTTTCACAACACCGGTAAGAGCCTAGACAACATCAGCAGCCAGAGTGGACCCTTCTTCCGCAAGCCTCTGTCCGCGCGCGGCTTGGCCGTCGGTGATTTCGACAACGACGGCGCGCTCGATGTGCTCATCGCCGTGAATGATGACGCCCCGATATTGCTGCGTAATAAAATAGGCCGGCAGAATCACTGGTTGGGCCTCCATCTGCGGGGACGAAAATCCAATCCTGATGCTGTCGGCGCCCGTATCAGTTATCAGGCTGGGGATCTGAAACGCAGCCGCATGAAGGTCGGCGGGGGAAGTTACCTTTCCGCCCATGATCCGCGTATGGTACTGGGCTTGGGGCAGCGGGAGAAAGTAGACATACTTGAAGTCAAATGGCCGCAGCCGAGCGGGTTGGTACAGCGATTCACGAATGTCCCCGTCGACCGCTATATCAGTCTCGTAGAGGGCGAAGTAAAGTGGAAATAGCCGTCGTCTAAGTTGTACACGATGCCTTCCGTTCTCTCTTCATTACGAAACTACGCTCGATCTCTCTCAGCTTGGGGGCTCCAGCTTTCCCTTCAGAGGCAATTCGATCAGCGCATTGAGCGTTTGGCGAAATCGCGCGTGTGATCAAAGCGACCTCCGGGTCCATAACTGTTGCCACCGCTACTTTCCGTTTTTCATTGAGTTCGCGCGCAAGAAGTCAGCCCGGGCACCACATGGCGATCATTGAGGTTTGTCAGGATGCGCATCGACCAGAAGCACTCAGTCTGCTGACCCTAGTTGATCGGCTCCGACATACTAATAGCGCTCTACCAGGAAGTGGCCTTTGTTTCACACGCACCAGGACGCTGAGGAAGCCCTGAAAGCGGCGCCGGAGTATTTGAATGTGATTCGGGTCGATGTCGATGCGAGAACATCATGAGCGAAAAAGTGGCAAAGGACATTGCGACCGATCGTCCGCCATCTTGAGGTAACCGGCTACTGGCGGCTCTCATCCTGACCAAAGCATTGCATTCGTTAAGATTGTTGGCCTCTAGCACTCTCTTGCGATCACGGCGGATGGTAACGAGAATGGCGTTTACAGGCATCGCTTCAAGGCTCTACGGTTCCGAATAGAGCGAGCGGCGCAAAAATTGGCCGCTCCCAGGTCGGCCGAGGAACTTTTCCGCCTGTAGAAGGATTTGTCCGCGCGAAAGCACTGCCTGCGGCATACCGGTCACCTCGATACCCTCGAACATGGAATAGTCAACGCGCATGTGGTGGGTCTTTGCGCTGATTATGTGCTTACGTTTTGGATCGAAAATGACCAGATCCGCATCGCTGCCCGCGGCGATGGTTCCTTTTCGCGGATAAAGGCCAAATAATTTTGCCGGCGTGGTAGAAACCAGTTCCACGAAGCGGTTTACGCTGAAACGGCCCGCAGCGACTCCACCGGAGTAGATCAGGCTCATGCGGTGTTCAATACCCGGGCCCCCGTTCGGGATCTTGGTGAAATCGTCCCGCCCCAGTTCCTTCTGCTCCTTGAAGCAGAACGGGCAATGATCGGTAGAGACCACCTGCAGGTGATCTCGCTGCAATCCTGTCCAAAGTTTTTCCTGATGCCATTTCTCGCGTAAGGGCGGGGTAAAGACGTACTTGGCTCCCTCAAACTCCGGCACATCGAAGTTTTCAATAGAAAGGTAGAGATACTGGGGGCAGGTCTCGCCATAAACCGGCAGGCCCCGGTCGCGGGCTTCGCGGACTTTCTCTAAAGCATCATGGCAGCTCATATGCACGATGTAGACTGGAGAACCTGCCATCTCGGCAAGCGCGATGGCGCGCGCTGTTGCCTCCGCCTCGGCAGTCGTGGGACGGGTCAGGGCGTGATATTTCGGTGTCTTTTTTCCCTCCGCCAGAGCCTGCTGCACAATGACATCGATCGCCCCGCCGTTTTCGGCGTGCATGCAGACGAGGCCCCCGTTCCGTGCGGTCGCCCGCAGGGCTTTGAAAATGGTGGCGTCGTCCAACATGAAGACGTTCGGATAGGCCATGAAGAGCTTGAAGCTGGTGACCCCCTCACGCACCAGCTCGTTCATTTCTTCCAGCTGAGCGCTACCTAAATCGGTGATAATGCAATGAAAGGAATAGTCGCAAACGGCCTTGCCCGCGGCTTTTTTCATCCAGCTATCGAGGGCCCGTCTCAGGCTTTGGCCTTTGTACTGAATCGCGAAGTCAATCAATGTTGTCGTTCCACCAAAAACGGCTGCTCTTGTGCCGGTTTCAAAATCATCAGAGCTAGTCGTGCCGCCGAAAGGCATGTCGAGATGCGTATGTACGTCGATGCCTCCAGGGAGCACGTACTTTCCTTCGGCATCGATCACCGTGGCGGCATTGTCGCGAGAAAGATTTTGACCAATCGCCGCAATCTTACCCGCGCTAATGGCGATGTCGCTCGAAAACGTGTCGCTTGCCGTGACTACGCGGCCGTTGGTGATGATGGTGTCAAATGCCATTCTGATCGCCTCCCGCTCGAGCGCAGGCATTTTATGCTAAACTCGCCCGCCTACGCATTCATTTAGGGGGGAGACATGCGCTTCGGCATCACCATCAAGCCCGACATGTCAGTGCAGCGCATCCTTGCGCTGACCCGTCAGGCCGAGTCGGCCGGCTTTGAGTATGGCTGGATCTTCGATTCCCACGTGCTGTGGCTGGAGCCCTATCCCCTGTTGACCCTCATGGCGACGAATACCAGGCGCATGCGGTTGGGCACCTGCGTGACCAATCCCGCGGTGCGCGATGTTACCGTCACCTCCAGCCTGTTTGCCACACTGAATTTGATTTCCGGTGGCCGAATGCAGCTGGGCATCGGACGAGGAGACAGCTCACGTCGCGTATTGGGCAAGAAACCGGTCACCTCGGAGCGGCTCGAGCAGTCAGTGAACACCTTTCGCAAGCTTACCGCGGGGAAAAAGATCGACTATGAAGGTCGGCCGGCGCAACTCGTGTGGGCGAGCGGCTCGCCGCCTCCGGTATGGATTGCCGGATACGGACCGAAGGTGCTCGAACTTGCGGGCCGTGTCGCTGATGGAGTCATCCTGCAATTTGCCGATCCTGACCTGATCGCCTGGTGCCTCGGCTTTGTCAAGCAGGGCGCCGAAGCGAGGGGAAGAGATTTCAAGATGATTGAAGTCATGGCGGCAGCGCCCGTTTGGGTGGCCGACGATTTGCAAGTTGCGCGCGAACACGTGCGGTGGTTCCCGGCTCTTGTCTCCAACCATGTGGTCGACCTAGTTTCGCGCTACAAACCCGAGGAACTTCCCCGGTCTCTGACGTCCTACGTTCGCAATCGGGACGACTATGACTATCTGCACCACTGCGAGGTGGAAAGCGATAACCGCAACTTTGTTTCTGACGAGGTGACGGATCGCTTCTGTCTGGTAGGGCCGGTGGAAGCGCATATCGAGAAGCTTCAAGCGTTAGCTCGCGTCGGAGTCACTCAATTCAACATTTACCTCATGTGCGGTCAAGAAGAAGATACGCTCGAGATTTATCGCCAACAGGTATTGCCGCCATTGCAGCAAGTGGCACAGGCCTGAGTGGACTTGAGTGGAGAAAAAGAAAGTCCGATCGCACAGCGGCTTGACTCAGCGCCAACGACGTAAGCCTTAGGGCAACTGTGACTTCGTCACCTCTGCCTGTTGTCCCGCAATTTGGTGAGAGCGTAGTAAAGGGCAAAAGAGACCGCAAAACCCACAAACCATGAGTAGTCGTACAACACCCTGATGGACCTGATCACCAACCCAAGCAGGGCCATTCCGGCGCCGGCTGCCAGGGCCAAGATCGCGATCCAATTAAAGCCGCGGGCGTACTCGTAGTGACCACCTCGAAGATAAAGATCGTCGACCACGAGCACCCGCCGCCGCACAATGAAGTAGTCGGAAATCATGATGCCGGCCACAGGTCCCAGAAAGGCCGCGTACCCGCCCAACCAGCCCAGAATAAAAGTTTTATAGTCGGCCAGTAATTTCCAGGGCATCAGCGCGATGCCCGCCAGACAGGTGAGTACGCCACCCAGGCGAAAACTGATTCTGCGGGGCCACAGGTTGGAGAAATCATTCGCTGGCGAGACCACATTGGCGCCGATATTCACGTTGAGGGTCGCCAGAAGAATGGCCAGCAAGGAGATCACTACCGCCACCGGTGAATGGAACCTACTAAGCAGCTGGACAGGATCCCAAATAGCTGTTCCATAAATCACTACGGTCGCCGAAGTTACCAGGATTCCGATCAGGGAGTAGAGCGTCATTGTGCTCGGCAAGGCGACTGCTTGCCCGATGATCTGCTGTCGCTGACTGCGCGCAAAACGCGTGAAATCGGGAATATTCAAGGACACAGTAGCCCAGAATCCTACGGTTGCATTGAGCGCAGGAACCAGGAACTTCAGAAAGTCCGCAAAGGTGGGAAAGCGCGAGGGGGCCGCCAGCATGGGGCCGAAACCGCCCGCGCCCTGATACGCCCATCCGAGTAGCAACAGCCCGACGGCGAGCAAAATAGGTGCGCTTATACCCTGCAAAACGCGAATGTACTCGATGCCCTTCAGAATCACCGCTAAGTTAATAAGCCAGAACAGTAGAAAGCAAATGCCCGTATTGTGCGGAACGCGTATCCAACGGGGAATGAGCGTCGCCACCAGGGTGTTAATAGCTTCTCCTCCGATCCAGGTCTGAATGCCGAACCAACCGCACGCGACCAGCGCCCGCAGGACGGCCGCCACATTAGCTCCGAGCACTCCGAACGACGCCCGGGCCAGCACTGGAAAAGGGATGCCGTAGCGGGCCCCGGGGTGCGAATTCAATAGCATTGGCACCAGTACAATGGAGTTGCCGAGGAACACGGTTGCAACCGCTTGCTTCCAGTTCATCCCGCCCTGGATCAGACCTGCAGCCAACATGTAGGTTAGGATGTTTACCGACATCGAGACCCAAAGGGCTGCGAAGTTGTAAGTTCCCCAGGTGCGGCGGCGGCTGTCCGCCGGAGCCAGGTCCCGGTTGTAAAGAGGGCTCGATTCGATCCGCGAATGAATGACCTTAGGGGTGCTCATGCGGTAAGAGCTCGACCGGTTTGCCGCTAAATTTCGACTTGAGCCGCAGTCGTTGAATGGCGAAAGCCTAGCAATGCTTCAGTCCGCTGCTGCAGCCTGTCTGCTTTGCTCGGTCAGCGCAAAATAGGTCTCCGGCCTGCGATCGCGGAAAAACTGCCACACTTTGCGAACCTCGGTAATCAGATCGAGGTCCAGGTCGGCAACCACCACTTCGTCTTGCTTGCGGCTGCCCTGGGCAATGATTTTTCCGCGCGGGTCACAGAAATAACTCTTTCCATAGAACTCGCCGATATTCCAGGGCTTTTCCGTCCCCACTCGATTGATCGCGCCTACGAAATAACCGTTGGCGACGGCGTGAGCCGGCTGCTCGAGCTCCCATAGATATTCGGAAAGGCCCGCCACCGTGGCCGAAGGATTAAAGACGATCTCGGCACCGTTCAGGCCGAGAATGCGAGCACCCTCCGGAAAATGGCGGTCGTAGCAGATGTATACCCCTACTCGCGCATATTTGGTGTCGAACACGGGATATCCCAAATCACCCGGGGTGAAATAAAACTTCTCCCAAAATCCCGGATGGCAATGAGGAATGTGGTGCTTGCGGTACTTGCCTAGATAGGTTCCATCGGCATCGAGCACGGCCGCGGTATTGAAATAAACTCCCGCCATGTGCTCCTCATAGACGGGAACGACCATGACCATGCGGTGCTTGGCTGCTATCTTCTGCATGAGCTTGACCGTGGGCCCCTCCGGAACCGCCTCGGCCAGCTCATACCAGCGCACGTCTTGCTCGGCGCAAAAATACGGCCCGTAGAATAGCTCCTGCAGACAGAGCACCCTGACTTTTTTCTTGGCCGCTTCTTCAATCAGCTTCAAGTGCTTGTCCATCATCGCTTTCTTGATTGCCTGCAAGGGCCGATCTGAAGATAACGGGCTGCTTGCCTGAATAAGGCCACAACGCACGTTCCGCGGCATCGATGCACCTCCGGGTGGAGGAAACTATATCAAAGTCAGCAGTCTCTTAGCATGACGGTCACGGCCGTTTCACCCTTGCCTCGGCAGCCAAAATTCTTCCTGATGCGCTCTTCAGACTTGCCGTCGCTGAAGTGCTCCACCTTGAGCGAAGTGCTGCTCTGCTCTGCCGCCGGATTTATTGGCGATGCCCTAGAGGTCCGGGGCCGAGATTTCAAGTCGGACGCACGCCGCGTCATAACGTAAGAAGCCTGTGCACGAACTCCTAAAACTCGGCGGTTGACCGGGATATGGCTCCCACGAGCCTGGGTCTTCGGTTAGCGGCGCTTCAGCCCCTCCAACTCTTCCATCGTGCGTGGCCAGTCGGCTCCGAGCAAACGTGACAAACTGCGATCGGCAAGGATTCGCCCGTCGGTCTGACAGCGGGCGCAGTAGTTGGTTTCGTTCTCGGCATAGCGAATGCGCAAAACGTTATCGCCGCATCGCGGACAAGGCTTTCCATAACGCCCATGAACCGCCATGCCCGCGCGGAAGGCCGTCACTTTTTCCGGAAAGCCGACCGCCGCTTCGCCTTGCAACTGCTCGATCCAAAACTGCAGCGTGCGCCGGGTGGCCAGAAATAAGCGTTGCCACTGTTCCGGCGTGAGCTTGTGAGTGAGTGCCACAGGAGAGAGCTGAGCTGCGTGCAGGATCTCATCCGAATAAGCATTGCCGATTCCGCTTAATAGACGCGGGTCAGTTAATGCCCGCTTGAGGGTGCGGTTTTCCGCCGTAAGCGCACTCTGAAAGGACTCGGGGTCGCTCGACAGAGGATCGATTCCTCCCGCATCCATGGATTTCAAACCAGCCTCTCCTTGCAGCAGATGCAGCGATGCGCGGCGCCGCGAACCGGCTTCCGTGATGACCAACGAACCATCGCCAAAATCGAGCGCGGCCAGACTTCGGCGACCCGAGAGCTTCGCGCCGTGCGCGCGCCAGTGCAGCCGCCCGGCGATCATGAGGTGCAACACCAGCCAGAGATCATTTTCAAAGCCAATCGCGACACGCTTTCCGACGCGACGCAGTTCGCGAACCAGGGAGCCCTCGATCTTGCTAACTGGCGGCTCGGCCGTACGCAGTAGAAAGGGGCTGCCCAGGCGTAGGCGCTCGAGCTCTCTACCCAGAATGCGCGGTTCGAGCGCCGTGAGGTAAGCGGCAATATCCGGCAGTTCCGGCATGAGTACAGCATGCAGGTGCGAGACAGGGTTTTGCAAGCCTCTCGGCCATGAATGATATTCTTATGCAAAGCTACCGCCCGAGGATCCTTATCCCATATGGCAAATCCAACAAGTTCCCATTCAGGTGGCAAACCAGAGACGGAATCTTTTGGCAATCTTCTTTCCGAATTCGAGCGGGAGCGCTCGGCCGATCGTGGCGGAGGAACACGCGAGGGCACAGTTGTGTCAGTTACGGCGGATTCTGTCTACGTCGACATCGGGTTAAAAACAGAGGGTACCTTGCCACTTTCCGATTTTGCGGCGGACAGCGCGCCCGTGAAGTCTGGCGACAAGCTCGAGGTCACCATCAAAGGTCGTGGTCCGGAAGGCTACTATCAACTCAGCCGCGGGACGGCGAGGCGGCCCAGCGATTGGGCGGCCCTCGAGAAAGCCTTTGCGGAAAAAACCGCGGTGCTCGGCACAGTGATCGGGGCTGTCAAGGGCGGGCTGAGCGTCGACATTGGGGTGCGCGCGTTTATGCCGGCCTCACGCAGCGGCGCGCGCGATGCAAAGGAGATCGAAAGCCTGGTGGGGCAGGAAGTTCGCTGCCGCATTACCAAGCTGGACTCGGCCGAGGATGATGTCGTAGTTGATCGGCGCATCGTGACCGAGGAGGAGGAGCAGGCGGCGAAGGACAAGCGCTACGCGGAAATAAGGGAAGGCCAAAAAGTGAGGGGAACGGTGCGCAGCCTGACCGACTACGGCGCGTTTGTTGATATTGGGGGCGTTGACGCGCTTCTCCACGTCGGCGACATTTCTTGGAGCCGGATCCACCAACCCGACGAGGTGCTCTTTACAGGCCAAGAGATCGAAGCGACAGTATTGAGGATCGATCCTGAGAAGCGGCGTATCGCCATCGGGATCAAGCAGCTGCAGCCTCATCCCTGGGATGAGGTACCCGGCAGTTACAAAATGGGTCAGCGCGTGCGTGGCACCGTGACCCGGGTAACCGACTTTGGCGCCTTCGTGGAAGTGGCGCCAGGTATTGAGGGGCTGATTCACGTATCGGAGATGTCATGGGCCAAGAGGGTGCGCAAACCGGGTGACCTGGTGAAGCCTGGCGACGTGGTCGAGGCCGTGATCCTGGGTGTCAAGCTCGAGGAGCGGCATATGTCTTTGGGCCTAAAGCAGGCTCTCGGCGATCCCTGGATCAATGCGGCCGAGAAGTTTCCGGTTGGCGCGGTGGTCGAGGGCCCAATTATGAGTCTGACCAGCTTCGGGGTCTTTGTGCAGGTGAGCGAGGGCATGGAAGGCATGATTCATGTCGGCGACATCAGCTCGGAAAAGCGCATAAACCACCCGCGCGACATACTCAAAGTCGGCCAGTTCGTAAAAGCACGGATACTCGAGCTTGACACGGAGAAGCGCCGCCTGAAGCTGGGAATGAAGCAGCTGGCGCCGACCAGCATTGATGAATATCTGGCCGAACACCAGGAGGGCGATATCGTAAGTGGCCGGGTCATCGAGGTGTCAGGGATCTCCGCACGGGTAGAGCTTGGGGAGGGGATCCAGGCCGCCTGCCGAACCCCGCAGCAAAAAGTTGAGCGCCGTGATGTGAGTTCTTCAACGACGAGCCACTCGCTGGATCTGGCATCGCTGAGTTCGATGCTAAAAGCGCGCTGGAAAAATGGCAGCCCTGCACAAGAATCGGTGTTCCAGGCCCTGCAGGTGGGGCAGGTTCGCAGTTTTCGTATTACCAAGCTTGACCGCATAGCAAAGAAGATCGAGGTTGAACTCCAAGCGGCGACTTAGTGCAAACAACAGCTCCCCGGGAATCGCCCGCTCGGGGAAGAACCTTCGGGGGAATTTCCGCGTTCCAGATTCCACAACGGGACTCTTGTTGGTTATCTAGTGGTTACGCTTGCTCTGGCTCACCGTTGCAAACGGCTGCTTGGTGGCCACAAACTCGATCGGCACCTGTGGGATGAATTTCTTCAGCCATCTCGTGCATTCCTCCATGCCGGCTTGCTCGCTGGGAATGTGTCCAATGATGACTAGCGCTTTCCGGCGCCCCTGGGCGACCGCATCGTCCACATACTCCACGGTTTCCCACTCGACCGTCTCTCCCACCAGCAACACTTCGGCTTCGTCACTCTCGAGCGCATGCGTTTCCGCCTGGAAACCCGCCGATCCCGGACTCAAAGCGATCTTCGTCACCTTCATCTCGGGTGCGCCCACATACCGTACTACCGGCGAATCCAATTTCGTCGCCACCTCCTCGGCTAATTGTTTAACCGTAGTTTCGGGAATTACAAACAGGTGCTCGTCGTGCGGCTGCTGATATTTGGTCCATTTCAGGGCGCGCACCATGCCCGCTTCAATGCCATCCGGTTTTCTCTTGTGCCAATGATCGTGGAAACGCCACACCACCAGCCCGTGCTTCTCAATAAACGCGCGCTTCTCCTGCCAAACCGGATCGCTTTTTGGCAGCCCTTCGGGCGTGTCCAGGTGGGCGTAGAACGTCGGCTCATGGGTGATCACAAGATTTAACCCCTTCGCCGCTGCCCGTTCGAGCACATCCATGGTCGCCATCATAGTTACGGCAATTCCCGTAACGAAAGTGTCGGGGTTACCTGCCTTGAATGTGTCCACGGTTGTCGGCTGCCACTCGACACCCACTTGCTTCTGAATCTCGGCGACGACCTCGCGTGCCGTGATTCGCTTGGCCTGCCCTCTGGCTCCTGTGTTCGCTAAAAGCAGGAGGACAGCCATCGTCGATAAGCGAAGTACCTTATTTTCGACTGCTCTTGGCCCGTTCATAGGCTTGCTCATGGTTGGTGCGTTTAAGGAAGCCTAGTCAGCTTCCTCGGTTACAAGTCGGGTATAAGCAGGGGAGGGACCACACGGAAGTGGCGGCGACGGAACTTCTGCAGCGGGCGCCGAGCGCACCGCTTGCATCCCGCGATTCGCGAGACGCAGCCAGCCTCGCAAAGCAATGAGCATTGGTGAGCGCGTCAGGACGATAATGCCAGCAGACTCATAATCCCGCACGATCAACAGGGAACGCGATTTGCGAACCCTCCTAAGTTACGCCAGTTGAGTTACAGCAAGTGCTTCTTCATCCGCATCCACGGATTCGGCGCGGTGCGTCCTTGCTACGAGCACATAGATGGACGGAACGACGAATAAGGTAAACGCGGTGCCGATAATCATTCCGCTCACCAGCATGATACCGATGCTGTTACGGGCGCCCGCGCCTGGCCCGGTAGCGAGGACCAGAGGGAAGTGACCCATTACCGTCGCTGCAGTGGTCATCAGGATGGGGCGCAAGCGCGTCGCGGCTGCCTCGACCACGGCTCCCGCCTTGTCCATTCCCTTTTCCTGCAGGTGATTGGCAAACTCCACAATCAGGATGCCGTTTTTCGAAACCAGTCCGACAAGCGTGATCAATCCGACCTGACTGTAGATGTTCAACGTCGTCAAGCCAAGAAAGGAAAACATCAGGGCGCCCGAGAGTGCCAGCGGTACGGACCCGGCCAGAATGATGAACGGGTCGCGGAAGCTTTCGAATTGGGCGGCCAGCACAAGGTAGATCAGAACACCGGATAGCAGAAAGGTGCCGAGGAATTTACTGCCTTCCACGCGCAGCTGGCGCGACTCACCCGCGTAATCAACCGTAAAGCCCTGGGGCAGGATCTTGGCGGCGTCATCTTCCAAAGAGCGCAAGGCTTTATCGAGCGGCACCCCCGGCGGGATTACGCCCTGGATGCGCACTGCGTTGAGCTGCTGGAACTTTTTGAGTTCCCGCGGTTGGGTAGTGGTTTTCAGATTGACAAAGGTGGAAAGCGGCACCAGCTTGTTTTGTGAGCCGGTAACATAGATCTCAGACAGTTGGTCCGCCGTCAAACGTCCCTCGCGCTTAATCTGCGGGATCACCTTATAGCTGCGGCCCTGAATGCTGAAGCGATTCACATAATTACCGCCCAGCATCGTCGAAAGGTCCTGGCCGGCCTGGCTAAGATCGACACCCTGCGAGCGAAGCTTATCGCGATCGAAGACAAGCTCGGTTTGGGGCTGGTCGAATTTGACGTCCGAGTCTGCATAGATGAACATGCCGCTGGTCATGGCCTTGGCTACAAGTTGATTGGCGAAAGTCATAAGCTGCTCGGGTTCGGCGGCCGAGGCAATGACGAAGTCGACGGGAAAATTGCCGCCCCCCGGCAATGGTGGGGGCGTCAGCGGAATCACGCGGATGCCGGCAATCTTCGACAAGGGCTGGGTTGATTCGAGCAGCAATTGCTGCGCGGTCTTCTTGCGCTCGCTCCAGGGCTTGGTTACCATACCGCCGAACCCGCCGGTCGGACTGGTGATCTGAAAAATACTTTGACTCTCAGGAAACGAATGGTAGACGTCGTAAACCTGGTCCGCGTACAACCTAGTCTGGTCGAGCGTCGAGTTGGGAGAAGCCTGAATGACTCCGAAGACAACCCCTTGGTCTTCGGCGGGCGCCAGTTCCCGCTGCGAGAACATATAGAAGGGCACCATCAAGAGAATCACGATGCCCCAGAGAACCAGAACCACGGGCCGGTACTGGAGCGTTCCCGCCAAGGTGTAGGCGTACCAGCGCCGCACCCGTTCGAAGTAGCGATTAATCAAGCCGGCGAAGCCACGTTCTGTGGCACCCTCCTTCAATAGGCGTGATCCCATCATGGGCGAAAGGGTGAGCGCCACAACACCCGATACTAGAACGGCTCCGGCCAAGGTGAACGCGAATTCGCGGAAAAGCGCTCCGGTCAAGCCACCTTGGATCCCGACCGGGGTGTAAACGGCCGCCAAAGTGATGGTCATGGCGATGATGGGGCCCACCAACTCGCGCGCAGCGTCGAGGGCAGCACGCAGGGGGGGCTTACCTTCCTGGATGTGCCGCTCGACATTTTCCACCATGACGATGGCATCATCCACCACCAACCCAACCGAGAGGACAATCGCCAATAGGGTGAGCAGATTAATGGTGAATCCTGCGACCAGCATCAGGAAGACGGCGCCCACCAGCGAAATGGGAATGGCAACAACGGGGATCAGCACAGACCGGAACGAGCCCAGGAACAAGAAGATGACAATGATGACGATAATCAACGTCTCAGTAAGCGTTCTGAGCACCTCATTGATCGCGTCTTGAATGTATTCGGTCGAATCATACGGAATGCCGACTTTCATGCCTTCGGGCAACTGCGCGCGAATCCCTGGGATGGCTTGACGAACGTTCTTGATGACCTCGAGCGAATTGGCAGTAGGCAGGACCCAGACGCCCATGAAGGTCGCAGTCTCACCGTTAAACCGGACATCCTGCTCGTAATTCTGGGCGCCCAAAACTACATCCGCGATATCCCCGAGGCGAACGACGACTCCGTTGTCCTGCTTGACCACCATCTGGCGGAATTCTTGCGGGGTGCGAAGATCGGTGTTTGCTACCAGGTTCACCGATACCATGGAACCTTTGGTGCTGCCGATCGCCGAGAGATAGTTATTGCGCGCCAAAGCATCGCGAACATTCGAAGGCGAAATGCCATGGGCAGCCATTTCCGCCGGCTTCAGCCAAACCCGCATGGCAAAGGTGCGGTCGCCCAGGATGTCCGCCCGCTGCACTCCGCTAATGGCGCTCAATTTCGGCTGCACCACTCGAGTCAGATAATCGGTAATCTGGTTCTGATCGAGGTCTCTCGAGGAGAATCCGATATACATCGCGGCAAACTGATTATCCGCCGTCTGCAGTTCGATCACTGGCGCCTCGGCTTCGGGCGGCAGATCATTTCGAACTTGGGCTACTTTCGCCTGAATCTGGGTGAGCGCAGCATTGGTGTCGTAATTAAGCTTCAGGTGCACGGTGATCGTGCTGAGCCCTTGCGCGCTCGAGGACTCCATATAATCAATGCCGTCGGCGCTGGCAATGACCCTCTCGAGGGGAGTGGTGATGAACCCGCGCACTAAATCGGCGTTGGCACCCACGTAGGTGGTTGTCACCTGGACCTCGGCGATATCGCTGCGCGGATACTGACGCACACTGAGGGATCGAATCGACTGTAAACCGGCGATCAGGATCACCAAATTAACGACGATAGCCAGAACCGGTCTCTTAATGAACAGATCGGTGAATTTCATGCGCTGTTCCCGACTTAGCTGTCTTCAGGCTTAGGAGCCGGATTATTCGAGGGCTGGACTTTGTTGTTAACTTGGACGGCGGCGCCATTGCGCAGCTTGAATACACCTGAGCTGACGATCTCTTCCCCGGGACTTAGCCCCGAAACGATAGCAACCTGATCGCCACGTGAGCCCCCGAGCTTTACGAATTGCTGCCGCACACCACGGTAGCTATTGCCTTTCGCGTCCTTGAGGTCGGCAACCACAAAAACGGAATCGCCGTAGGGTGCATAGCTGATCGCCGAAGCAGGCAAAGTAATGGCCGGATGGTCGGCACCAAGGGCAAGATCCACCTGAACGAACATTCCGGGACGGAGCTTCGCGCCAGGGTTCGGAAGCGTCGCTTGCACCTGGACATTTCGGGTGGTCTCATCGATAACTGAGTCGACGGCCGTGATCTCGCCGGCAAATACCTGACCGGGCAGCTCGTCTCGAGTTACCCCAAGCCTGCGACCGATTTTTACCTGACCCGCATTCTGCTGCGGTAGGCCGAAGTTTACGTAGATCGGATTCAGAGACTGCAACGCAACAATTGGCGCGCCGGCAGCCAGATATTCACCCAGATTGACCTTGCGGATACCCAAAATTCCAGAGAATGGCGCTCGAAGCGTCTTCCTGTCTATCGTGGCACGAACCTCCGCCGCGTTCGCCTCGGTCTGGCGCTGCTCGGCCGAGGAGCGGTCGTAATCCATTTGAGAAATAACACCCTCTTTCGCCAGTTGCTGCATGCGACCGTAATTGATTCGCGCCAGCTCACTTTGCGCCTCAAGCGCGGCCAGCTGTGCACGTTCCTGTCTCGTATCCAGCTCGACCAGCACGTCGCCGGCATGTACCGCCTTGCCCGATTCGAAGTTGATCTTGGCAACCGTACCGGGGAGATCTGCGCTGACTGTTACACCCCGAACTGCCTCTATGCTGCCGATTACGTTCATCGCCGAGGGCCACTGCTGGCGCTTAGCAATGATGGTCGTCACTGCTTCCGGCGGCGGCTGGAACCCGGCCGAAGCATGAATAGCCGTTTCGATTTGACGGTATTTGATGAATCCTAAGGTCGAGATCAGCAATACGACCGCGACCAGCATGACTACCATTCTCTTTGCCACGTTACCCCCGGCAGGCCGAAGACCCTGATAACCCCAGTAGTTGGTTGTCCTTAGAGGCGGACCCTGCCTCTCCTAATATCTCTAATCATCAGATTTCAAAGGCGGCGATGAGGATTCGAAGTTTTGTACCTTGAACAAGACACTGTGGAACTGTCTACGCCAGGATAAAGGACGACTGTCACCGTAGTGCTGGCCAATAAGGTACCCCCTAGGTTGTCCAAGCATTAAACAACTCTCGGCCTGGCAAGTCGGGTAGGAAGCCACTCGAGTTGCTCTTTCTTGCCGATGAACCCAGGGCAGCCCATGGACGAAATCGGCGGCGGGAATAGGTTCGAGAGCCTCTGGATCGTCAACACTATTGTGTAACCTATTTTCCAGTGACCGATCTGTTTCCGAGCAGTGCTTGACCGCTGGCAAGAAAGAACGGGAGCACAATTTTTCTCCGCAAGTTATTCGGCTCACACGAACGCCTCTTGGCCCTCGTCGGCCGAAGGACCGTAAATCGCGGGTACCGGGACAGAGGTCAGCCTCAGGTATACCGTGAGCTGACCGCGATGGTGTGCCAGATGATTGATGACAGAATCGCGAATGTTGATGTGCCGCGGCAGTTCACTGATGACGTGGCCGCGCGCCATGAACTTCCAGGGTTTCTCGAGGTGCTCGTCGGTTGTGTTCGTTAGAGCGGCAATTGCCCTTTCGAGCGACTCCTCGTGAAGTTGCAAGATCTTTGCTCTGGTCTCAAATTTGGGCGTTTGATATGCCGGGCCGCTGGCCGGGGCAATATCGAATTCGTCGGTGTTGATCATGAACTCCACCCATCCCGCCATGCTCGCGACAAGAGCCGCCAAAGACCCAAGTTCGATCGACTTCTCATGCGGCTTCCAGCTATTGCGTCCTTCTGGCACCCGCTCGAGCACGTGCCGGGTTGCTTCGGAATCACGCTTCAGATCGGCAATGAACAATGCGGCAAGTTTCATAAAGGGTATCCTTTCCACAACCCTAAGGAGGATATCGGAATTTATATGACATCTCGTGTCATAATTGGTAAGGCAGCATGTTTTCTTTTTCAATCTTCATGACACCACAGCCACGTGGGCGGAAAGGAGATTGACTGGTGCGCGCCGACCGCCTGCTCTCCACTTTGTTGTTACTTCAGGCGCATGGCAGGCTTACCGGGCGTGAGCTCGCCGAGCGACTCGAGGTTTCCGAACGCACTGTCCATCGCGACATGGAATCTCTCAGCGCCTCCGGCGTTCCGGTATTTGCCCTACGAGGGGCGCAGGGCGGATGGCAACTCGAGGTTAACTGGCGCACGCAAGTACCGGCGCTTGACGAAGCTGAGTTGCGCGGTCTCTTGATGGCCCAACCTCGGATCATCGGAGATGCAAAGCTGGCCTCGGCAGCCGAGCGCGCGTTAGAAAAGTTGATGGCCGCCCTGCCCACCTCCTTGCGCGAGCAGGCGGCCTCCATCCGCCAGCGTCTCTATGTTGATACCAGCGGTTGGCGTCCTTCGCAGGAGAACCTTGCTATGTTGCCGATTGTGCAGGATGCTGTCTCCCGCGATCGCAGACTTTCGATTACGTATTCAAAGGCAAACGGCGAACGAACCGAACGCACGGTTGATCCGCTCGGTCTTGTTGCCAAAGGCAGTGCCTGGTATCTGGTTGCCCACACACCGGCCGGGATGCGCACCTTTCGGGTCTCGCGCATCGAACGCGCTACCCCGCTGAGCGAGGCATGCAGGCGTCCTGCGCACTTTAATCTTCCGACCTTTTGGACATCAATGACCAAGGAGCTGAGTGCAACTTGGAAGCGCTTTGCCGTGACCATGCGTCTGGAACCGAGTGCCGCAAAATGGATGTCGACCTGGCACTGTGCAAAGCAGTCAGGCGGCTCCGACCGAAGAGGCTGGATTACACTGAAACTCGAATTCGAATGCGAACAGGAGGCCCGTTTCGTAGCACTGGGTCTGGGAACCAGCGTTGAAATCCTGGAACCAAAGTCGTTGTTTTCCTACGTTGTAGAACAGGTGGCAGATCTACATGCTCGACTTGGTGAGGCCGAGGCCACACGTCACAATCAGGAAGCCGCTCCATAGCGTTCGCTGTTAGTTTTCGACCCACTCACGGCAAAAAACAATATATAAAGATAGCAGAGAACCGGCAGGATCAAAGCGTAGTGAATGCCCTGACCCCAGCTGGTTTCGCCTTGCGTCATGGCCGGGTAGTAGGTGCGATTCATAAAATCGCCGACCTTGCCAACCAAATACGGAATCACGGCGCCTCCTACGATTGCCGTGTTCAGAATTCCCGAACCGTCGCCGGTCAGTGGACCCAATTCTGCGATCCCCATGGTGAAAATGCAGGGGAACATAATGGAGTTGAACAGGCCAACCGAGAGGATGGTCCAAAGGGCAAAATGTCCAGCGGTCAGAACCGAGATCGTAACTAGCGAAGCTGCGACCGTCGAGAATATCGCCAACAGCAGACCGGGCTTGATTTTCTGCAACGCTGCCGAGCCCAGAAAACGACCGATCATCGCTCCCAGCCAATAGAGAGAGATGTAGCGGGCGGCAATACTCAATGCCTGATGATATCGCGTGGTTGGGTCGGCAACGTCTGAGGCAAAACCGCCGATATTGGGCAGTGCCAGGTAATTGGCAATCGAACTGCCGATGGCAACTTCTGCTCCGACATACACGAAAATTCCAATAGCGCCAAAAATCAAGTTGGGGTGCTTCCAAAGCGAATCGTTCACCTTTTCGCCGAGCTGGTGTTCGGCGGATTCGATCTTCGGAAGCCGCGATGCTCCGATGCCCATGGCGAGCAGGAACAAAGCAAGCGCAAAGAAGTACACGTAGAGCTTAACGATGGCATCGGCATTGGACGAAGTACTTTGCGCGACTGCGCTGGTGGTGGTTCCCAGAATCACATGCGCGCCAATCCATGGAAATACAGCCGTCCCCAGCGAGTTGAACGCTTGCGTGAGATTTAGCCGGCTGGATGCGGTCTGGGGCTTGCCCAACACCGCCACGTAGGGATTTGCCGCCACTTGCAGAACCGTAATACCGGTTGCCAAGACAATGAGGGCAAACAGGAAAAAAGGAAACGACGGAATCTTGGCCGCCGGATAGAACGCGAGGCATGCCGCGACCATCGTCAGCAAGCCGACGACGATGGCCTTCTTGTATCCGATCCAATCAATGATCCTGGCCGAAGGAATTGAGAATACAAAATAGGCGGAAAAGAAAGCCGTCTGAATCAGCATGCTAGCCGCTAAACGCAGACTGAAAACGTGTTGGGCATACGGTATGAGCACATCATTGAGAGAGGTTAGCGAGCCCCACATGAAGAATAGCGTGGTGACGATGGCGAGAGCGCCGCCGTAGCTTTTTCCGGGCGCCGACCGAACGTGTTCGGCCGACGTTTTCGTGTTCGCAACTGACATTCGTCAGATCCTCGCAGCTAGATTGCCCGCTGTCGGTTTGCGGATCGCCTTAGCATGACACACCGGCCACGAGTACACAAAGAGCATGTTTTGGGACATGCAGGTGCCGCCTTCCTGCGATAAGTCTGACGCTCGCGTCATGTGAGCTGGGCACAAGAAGCCAGTTGCGGCGTTCGAGGACAAGTGCGACAGCGCAATCATGTGATCGAGCAGAAAGGCTTACCGATAGCGCCAATGCACTGCCTCAACATCGTTTTCTTGCCAGACCAGGATCTTTTTCCCGCGAGTCGTTGCCGCCGCTCGCGAATGTGGCAACTGTGCAATCAGGAGAATTTTTGAAAACCAATGGACACTCCAGGGTGTCCCATTCTTTATCAGTAGATCATTAACAATCCTGAAGGCGTGGGTAACGCTTCATGGCCACGACTCGTAAGTTCCGTATCGATGTTGATATCCCTGATCTATGAGGGAGCCTCTCCCAAACAGCGCAGCTCGCGTCGCATTAAGTACCGCGCGTACTCCGGAATGCGGCCGTGTGTGAGTTTGTTTCAATAATCCGGATAGCGGTGGTAAGAAAGGAAATCCGGTTCGCCATATATTTAGGGAGATTATTCCTATAGCCGCAAGAGCGGAGGTTCGAAAGCCATATGCGCTCGACGCGAGAATCAGCAGTTCTCAACCCCTCAGGATGACTTTGATTTCTTCTCCTGCGCGAGCTGCTTGATCTGCTGCCTGATTTCTTTCCGGCGTTTGCGACGTGCGGCAGCACCATCTTTTCCTTTCTCGCTATCGTCTTTGAGAATGGTGAGTTCCTGGAGAAGCAGCAGCATCTCTTCTGATTCCTGACTCATCGTGCACCTGCACTATTTTCGGTGCATTCGATGCTGAGATCCGGGAGAGCGTTGGTCATCAAATCTGACTGAGGGTAACTGACGGGGTTCTCGGAATGCTTCTAGAGTGCCGCTCAGCAATTTGAGTCTTTACCAATTACATGGCTGGCAATTGAAACCCAACGGTTCTCCCCAAACAGAATCCCTGCATGATTACATCGCATTAGAGCCCAGGTCTGCGCTGCCAGCGCAGAATACGTCTCGCCCGGCTTCCTGGTCTTCGAGGCCCCCACAGCTTTTCCTGCTACCCACGTACCAGCCCCCGAAGAACTCTCGCTCAGCTTAGGCCTTGCGCTAATGACAGTCGGGAGGGGGACGAGGTAAAACCCCACGCTAGAGGCGAAGGTGGCCCGTGCTGCGGCACATTGAAGAGCTAAGGAGAGCGGCCGTCAGAGTGTCATCACCCATCGGTATTCTCGCCAAATTGTGGTCGTCGTCGTCGCCCTTCATCTCATCGAGGATCGGAATTGCTGTATAAATATTCTCAGCTAAAATCGG
>JAFATF010000747.1 GCA_019244045.1 Acidobacteriota bacterium | reverse complement strand
TCGCAGTAATTGCTGTTGAGGGAGAACTGGATCTCGGGCAGCTGGGGTGTAGCGAAGATGCGCACCCAGGGTGAATCAGAATAGAACTGCCGGAAACAGCTTTCCAGCTCGGCGGGGGAAGTGGACTGCTGAAGATGAACATAGATGGTCGACAAGATGCCGCGCGGAATGGGGAGCAGGTGCGGCGTGAATATTAATTCATGGGGGGCAAGATTCAGCTGCTCGAGCATCTCACCCGTGTGCCGGTGGGCGAACACCGCATAGGCAGAAAAGTTGTTGGCTACGGAGACAAAATGTGTGCGCGACGTCGGTTCCTTGCCGGCCCCGGAAACCCCCGATTTGGAATCGCAAACGATGCCGCGTCCCCGGTCCAAAAGCCCCCGCCGGAGAAGCGGGGCGAGGGCAAGAATAATCGACGTGGGATAGCAGCCCGGGTTGGCTACCAGAGCGGCGTCGCGAATATTTTCGCGATTCAGTTCCGGCAGGCCATAAACCGAGCGCTGGGTGAGCTCGTGGTGATCATCGCTAAGGCCGTAGAGCGCGCGCTGCCGTTCTTGCTTGAGCCTCCAGGCTCCACTAAGGTCGATGACCCGCAAGCCGCGTGCAATCGCCTCCGGGACCAGGGTGCGGGAGACTGGGTGAGGAGTTGAAAGGAATAGCAGCTGGACGCCCCCCTCGTGCAGCCGCGCCCAGGAAAAGGGCTCGAGTGCATACCCCCCGTTGCCCGAAAGAGCCGGAAACATATCGGCCAAATCCGTGGGAAAGTTGCCCTTAGATTCGCGAGCGAGGAGCAGA
Source organism: Acidobacteriota bacterium (assembly GCA_019244045.1). Taxonomy (GTDB): domain Bacteria; phylum Acidobacteriota; class Terriglobia; order Terriglobales; family Acidobacteriaceae; genus Gp1-AA122. The sequence goes on along the minus strand of JAFATF010000747.1, from coordinate 14,051 downwards.
GGGACACCCAGACGAGGGTGGCGCTTCAGCAGGCGCGCCAATTCGAGCCCTACATAGCCGGTCGCGCCAACCACGGCGGTTTGGAGTTCCCCCGGCATTAGGCAAGCAATCTCCGAATTCGCGTTGCCAGTCTCTTGGACGATTTCTTGTCGGGGGAAACGATAAGAATCGCGTCGTCCCCGGCAATGGTGCCGAGCACTTCGGGCCACGCCTGGGCATCGAGGGCGGCCGCCACGGGCTGGGCGCTGCCTACAGCCGTTTTCAGCACAATGAGATTTTGGGCGGGACGGATGCTTTGTACGAATTCGCGTGCCAGGCGCTCGACCGGAGGCAACCCGCCCTCCGCACGATCACTATTTCCCCCGGGCAGGGTGTATCCCCGGGCGGTCTTGACCAGAGCAAGCTCGCGTATGTCCCGCGAGAGGGTCGCCTGGCCAACCTCAAGGCCTCGCCGCGCCAGGACGCGTTGCAATTCCTCCTGGCTGCTGATCGGTCCCGCGCGGGCAAGTTCCCGAATCACTTGTTGTCTGGCCAACTTGGTCACGAGAAATAGTATTCATCTCCAATGAATATATATTCTCTGGCATGAATAATTATGTCAAGCGGGAAATCTCTCGTTGGCGGCAGGCACGCTTCTGCGGGACGTGAATTGGGGTACTCACTGGCATGGAGGAGCGGGCGCGCGAACCGCGGTTTGCAGCGCGAGTGGCGCGACCGTGGGCTACTTCCTTTCCCACCTCTGCAAGCGGAACAGTAGCGTGCCCCACCCGAGCTTGGCGCGCAACTGCACGGGAGTATGCTTACGGTCATTGCTGAACCAGACAGAAATCTTGGCCTTGCCTTTTAACGGGCCGGAAATTGGCTCAGCGGCCAGGCGCAGGCTGGGGTATGTGCCTGCCGGCACTTTGACCCGCTCGGTAGTTTCCACTCGTGCGCTGATGTCTGTGGTCTTGCGACCATCGCTGATAGGAAAGGTGTAAAGGGTACCCGGGGTTAACGCTTGCGAAGCCAGATAATAGAAGCCACTCACCACATCGGTGACGCAGCCGGGAATATCGCTTTCGAGGCGCTTGCTGTCGCCCGTCTTGAGGTCCTTATCATTGCGCACCGCCTTGTGGCGCTGATACTCGAAGCGCACTTCACTGTCCCGGCGTCGCTTGCCTTCTTCCGAGTGTCTGACAATTTCCTCAGAGCAGAAACTGCGTGGGTCAAAGAACGATTGGAAGCGGTCGTGTACCGGATACATAAGGTTGACCGCCCCCAAGGAATCGGCGATGGCCGTAACCCGCTGCTGATTTCCACTCTGGTCCAGGGAAACACGCGCTAGGCCCGCGTTGAACATGTGCCATTCGACAGAGTAAACATAGGTTTCCCCGTCGGGCAAGCGATAGCCAGGCGAGGGCGGAAGTAGCTGCGCGGCAGGCCGAACGGTGGGCATCTCCTGTCGGGCTTGCCCCTGCGCCCCCGGGTTCCTCGATCCGCCCAGCAAGAGGGCGACCAGAAGCAAACTGCTGACGTAATGGGGGGAGCTGATGATCACCACGGGCGAGGCCTTGGGGTCCCGGACGGTCTAGGTCGAGGAGGCGTTACTTTGGCCACCAAACCATTTTGGCGGCGAGTGCAGCAATCATCACCAAGGCTCCTAACAGTGCATTGTACTCGCGGTGATGGCAGTACAGCTGCCAAGAAAAGGTCCCAGTTGCGCCCAGAAAGCTGGCGCGGCGCGGCCACAGCCTGGGCACATGCCGGGCGTAGGCTTCGAATTCCGGGAACCTCTTCCGCAGGAAGGTTTCTTCGGAGCGGATGACTGGGAGATATACGAGAACGAAGATCGCCGTCAGGGCGAGCGCAATCCACAGGTTTTGAGCCGCCAGGGCGAAGCCTGCAGCCGTCACTACTGAGCCCAGGTACAAAGGATTGCGTACATAGGAGTACGGTCCCGCGGTGGTCAGTATTTCGTTCTTTCTCACGTAGCCGGAGGCAATAGCCCGGACCAGCAGGCCGAGCGTAGCGATCAAGATTCCTACTGCTAACGACCACGGGCGGGGCCGGGCGAGCCAGAAATAAACCACGGCAAAGGCAAATCCCAGGGGAACGCGGATGCGTTTGGCAAAGGCCGCCCAGCTAATCACCGGAATCTCGCAGCAAGTCGAGTGCAGCCCCGACCACCTCATCCGGGCTAATCTCCAGCATGGCGAAATCGGGACTGCTTCGGTGCGATCGGATTGTCTGGCTGTTGGGATTTCGCAGCACCGCGCTGCGCGTTCCGAACGGGCCGGTTCGGCTGGGGTCGGTGGGACCGAAAATCGCAACCACCGGGATGCGCAGGGCGGCGGCCAGGTGCATCGGCCCGGTATCTCCGCCGATCAAAAGGCGTGCAAACCTCATGATGCTGACCAGCTCCAGGGGCGAGCAGGAGATCGGCGTGGCGGCTCCCTGGCTGGTCATTTGGACCGTGCGCGTCAGGTTTTCTTCCCCCGGGCCGGTATTTACCAAACTGCCGAGCCCAGTCTCCCGGGCTAAGCGCTTCGCAACTTCGCCGTATCGTTCGGGGGGCCATTGTTTTGCCCCCCAACCCGCACCGGGATTCAGGATGATGTAGCTGGCGGAACGCACTCCGGCAGATGCGCCCCGAGAATCGGGGGAATCGAATGCGATCTGCGGAAGAGGTAAACCAGTGCCGGCGACCGCGGATGCCAGCCACATATTGTGTTCAATGACGTGCTTACCGGGGGGGCTTACTTTTGTCGTGTACCACATGCTGGCCATCTTTTCCCGCGCTTCGGAAAAGCCGTAGATGGAAGGGGCGCGCGAAAGTCGCGCCAGGAGCGAAGATCGCACTGCACCTTGGAAATCAATCGCCAAGTCATACGCGGAGTTGCGCAACAGTTCGATGTTCCTTGCGATCTCGCGCCAAGTCCGGCGTGCTCCGAGCGAGTCGCGCCAGAGTTGAAAATTTACTCGGTGTAGCTGATCAACCAGCGCTCGACGAAATCCGTCGCCATCCACGAATGCGCACGAGACCAGATCGGCCCAGCGCTCCTCGACTACCCAGGTAAGGAGAGTTTGAGGCAGAGCGATGCGCAACGCCCCCACGGCCGGCAAAGCATGCAAGAGGTCACCCATGGCACTGAGGCGAATGATCAGCAGCCGTGAAATTGGCCGTCCACTCTCCAGAATCTTGCTGGCCGAATTGAATGATTCCATCTAAGTCTTCCGCCGACTGAGCCGTGAAGCGATAATCTCTGTGACGGAGTGGTCTTTGGGATCGCCGACAATGGCGATGCGGCCGCCGCAGGCGCGAACCACTGCGGCTTCCGGCACGGTATCGGCGGTGTAGTCGGTGCCTTTAACGTGTACGTCTGGCCGGATTTCGCGAATCAAACCGCCTACATCGAGTTCGCCGAAAATGATCACGGCGTCCACATCGGACAACGCCGCAAGAACCTCCGCTCTTTCCCGATCAGGCATCAGCGGTCGGTTCTCTCCCTTCAGCGCCCGCACGGAAGCGTCGGCATTCACGGCCACAACCAATCTGCCACCTAGTTCCTTTGCCGCGTGCAGATAACGAATGTGCCCGACATGGAGAAGATCGAAGGTGCCATTGGCCAGGATGATGCGATCATGCTGAGCACGCCATCGCGCCACCCGTCGACGCAGTTGCTGGCGATCAAGAATTTTCTGATGGGCAGAATTCAATGCGATCCCGGGGACGCGCCCTCGCTCTCGACCACCTCGAGCAATTCCGGGCGCGAAACCGTGGCGGTGCCACGTTTCATGACCACGAGTCCAGCCGCATAATTCGCCAGGTGCGCTGCTTCTTCAGTCGAAGCTCCCGCAGCCAGGGCGGCGGTGAAGGTGGCGATGACGGTGTCCCCCGCCCCCGTAACGTCGGCCACCTCATCGGTCCCGTGGATGGGAATGTTAATCGTCTTGTGTTTCCTATCGAAGGCCACCAAACCGTCACGACCGCGGGTGATCACGAGCGAAGCAAGCTTCATGCTCGCCATGATCTGCTGCCCTGCGTTGAGCAGCCGTGGCCAGTCCTGCCCGATGCGAATACCCATGAGTTGTTCAACCTCGGGTTCGTTGGGCGTCGCGGCCGTAACTCCCGTATACTCCAGCATGCGATACCGCGAATCGAGGGTAATCGGCAGGCGGTTCGGATCCGCTTTCGTCCGGATGGCGTTCCATATCTCAGGCGTAGCTGCCCCATAGCCATAATCGGAAATCAACAAAGCATCGGAAGCGCGGGCGTACTCACGTGCGGCCAGCACTAACTCGCGCCGCAGGTGCTGATTGGGCTCGGAGGCGGGCTCACGGTCGACTCGCACCACCTGCTGGCGTGGCGAGTGGGCTGTGCCGGCAAGGATTCGCGTCTTAGTCACGGTTGTGTAACTCTTGTCCTTCAACACCCCGGTGACCGGAATGTGCTTATGACGAAAGGCCTTGATCAGCAGCCTGCCCGGTTCGTCGTCGCCCACCAGACCAACCGGCAGCACGTTGATGCCCAGATCAGCCAGATTGTAGACGGCATTGGCTCCGCCACCGGGCACAACGCTGCGCTCGCGATGCTTCAGGATCAGCACCGGCGCCTCGCGGGAAACGCGCGAAATTTCCCCAAAGATAAATTCATCGGCCACCAGATCCCCCACCACCGTAATAGTGAGCTTGGGAAAGGACTCGACGATTTTCCGCAGTCGCTGGTTGTCTCGAATTTGCCTGATCATAGGCGAGCGCCACCAATTTTCTCATGCTTTCGCCTGCTTTCCGCGATCATCCGCAGCATGGTATCGAGGACGTCAGTCGCGTTCGCCAGATCCATTCGCACCGGGATCACCGCTACCGGTTCAAGCGCCGAAAGATATCCGCCCAGATTGACAGCGTCTTTCTCTGTGGTCACGAATCCGCCCGCATCACTCCTGACCTTCAAGTGCAAGAGCTGGCGCACATCTTGTTCCCGATAACGGTGATGATCGCGGAAAACGGCTTCCGCGGCCAGCTCCACACCTTGGGCGCGCAATTCAAGCAGGAAATTGCGGGGTCGGGCGATCCCGCAGAACGCCACCGGATGAGGCGGCACATTCTTGAGGGTGATTCCTCTCCGCACTCGCCAGATCAGTTTATCCTCCACAGGCAATGATTCGGCCGGCAGCGCGCTGCTCAAGACCACCGCATGGGTTCGGCGCAAGGAGCTCACTGGCTCGCGGAGGCGTCCCGCCGGAAGCATGCGGTCACCTGCATCCTCGGCTCGCAGCAGTACGATATCGAAATCACGAGCTAAGGCCCGGTGCTGAAAACCATCGTCCAGCAAGTGGAGTTGCGGCCCGAACTTCTTCTCGGCATAAGCGCCGGCTTCATAGCGATCTTCTCCCACGATGACGGGCACTCCCAATTGCCGCGCAATCAGCAGCGGTTCGTCACCGAAGTCAACGGGCAAACCGCCAGGATTGACTTCGAGCATGGCTTGCCTCGAGCGGCCGTAGCCGCGCGAAAGGACGTCGAACCGGACGCCTCGTTCATTCAGAAGTTTACCGAGTAGAATGACGAACGGAGTCTTGCCGCTCCCGCCCACGCTCAGATTCCCGATACTAATCACTGGTCCTTGCAATCGGCGTGCGGGCAGCAGCCGTCGGTCATAGAGCAGGTTGCGCGTGACCACCGCAAGCTGGAAGATGGCAGCTAGGGGCGACATGAGGCCAAACAATCCGGGCTGGATACGGGGCTTGCTGGTGACGACGCTCATGCTTGAGGTGCCCCTTCGAGCAGGGCTTGCAAGGCCTTGAGAGTCTTCTGGGTGGCGCCCATCTGACTGCGCAAAGTTTCGCGAGCTCTCGTCCCGAGTGCCTGGCGTTCGGCCGGATTGGAGAGCAAGTCAAGAAAAACTAGCGGCAATTCGGCCGGACCGACGACGCGGACGGCATCGGCGGCGCGGAACAAATTGACCATGTCGCGAAAATTCTCATAATGCGGTCCGATCAGGGTTGCCACACCCTGTTGCGCCGGTTCGAGGATATTGTGGCCTCCGTACTCGACTAAACTTCCTCCCACAAAAGCCACATCGGCGACTCCGTATACCGGAGCCAGTTCGCCAATGCTGTCCAGGACCAACACGCCACCTGCCAGGTTTTCGCCACCCCACAGGGAGCGACGCCAGACGGGCAAACCCAAGGAAGCGACCAGTTCCGAGACCTGCTGAAATCGCTGCGGATGGCGCGGTGCAAGAATCATTAGCGCGCGTTGGTGGTTGGAACGAACAATTTCGAAGGCGCGCAACAGCAAGGATTCTTCGCCCAACATGGTGCTGCCCGCCACCATCACAGGTCCAGCATTTCCCTTTCCGATGGCCGCCCGCAAGCTGGCCACGATGGGGGGAGGTGGCCCGGTGAATTCCACGTCAAATTTTAAATTGCCACTGATCTGGATGCGATCTGCAGGCGCGCCGATTTCTATCAGCCGCTCGCGGTCGCCGCCGGTCTGGGCCAAGAACACATTGATGTGCCGGAGAACCTTCACCATAACCCCGCGAAATAGAGAGTATCCACGCCGCGAGCGGTCGGAAATGCGGGCATTCACAACCGCGATCTTGGCACCCTGCCGGGAAACGAGGCGGAGGAAGTTCGGCCAGAATTCGGTTTCCGCGATAACCACCAGGCGCGGCTGCAACCGACTCAGGTATGGCCGAATGGCGAAGGGAAGGTCCAAGGGGAAGTAAAAGACATTCTCTTCGCCAAACCGCTGCTGAGCAAGTCTCTGCCCCGTATCGGTGGTCGTGGACACGACGAGGCAGTGCTCCGGATAGCTCCTTTTCAATTCCTCAACCACCCGGCTGACCGCGAGCACCTCGCCGAGCGAGACCGCATGCACCCAGATACTGGTGCCTCCCCGCGGATCGACGAGACGGCGGGGGACGATGCCTAAACGCTGGCTGAGCCCGGCACGATACTTCTGCTGGCGAAGTATGCAAAACATCCAATAGGGCAGGCCGGCCAAGAGCCCGAGCGCCAGCAGCGCAGTGTAGAGCATATACATAAAGGAAGGGACATTCTAACCGCCGTCACCAGTTCTATCGAGGCACCACGCAAGAACTTGCGTGCATCCTATAATCATTAGATGGTGAGAATTTCTCTCCGTAGTGCGCGAGCGCGCAAGCTCACATTGGCCGGGTGGATGATCGCGGCCAGCGTCCTGTGGGTAGCCGCGCGCGACTTTACCAAACCGCGGGCCCAGCTAGCGACGGCGTACCCCGCCCACGACGAGCATAAAGACGAAGGCGTCGCGGTTGCTGTTGATCCCTATGACGTGCCCGATAAAGCGCAGATTTTCAGCACCAATTATCGAGCTGATGACCTGCTGCCCATGTTGCTGGTGATTACTAACCAAGGCGATGAACCGGTTTCCCTCACCAGCATGAAAGCCGAATTGGTGACCGTCAATCGCAGCAAGATTGAAGCTTCCGACGAAGATGACGTCTTCCGAAGGCTGTCGCACCCCTCCGCCAGCACCGGTCCGAGTTACCCGCTGCCTCTTCCGCGCAAGAAGGTGAAAGCGGCGGTCAATCAGAAGACTCGGGAAGAGGTCGAATCGGCACGATTTGGCGCCAAGGCGGTCGAGCCCCACTCGACCCAATCGGGATTCCTTTTCTTTGACGTGGCGGGCATTTCCACCCCCCTGGCCGGAGCGCATTTCTACCTGACCGGTCTTCGCAACGCCAAAGGCGATGAACTTATGTATTTTGAAGTCTCCATGGAGAAGTCTCTGTCCTCGCCTGCTGCCAAGCCCTAGTAAGTGGGGCCGGCTTTTCGACCGTCACTCGTCCCCTTGCTGGGTATAATCTGAGAATGGCGACAAGCCAGGTGAGCTCGGTCGCGAGCCGCGCCAACTATGAGCCGATCATCGGGTTGGAAGTGCACGTTCAGCTTCTAACCAGGACGAAACTCTTCTGCTCCTGCTCAACTCGCTTCGGCGATCCTCCGAATAGCCACGTCTGTCCTGTGTGCCTGGGTCATCCCGGGGCCCTCCCGGTGTTAAATCGCAAGGCCATCGAATTTGCAGTCCTCGCCGCCCTGGCGCTGAATTGCGAAATCCAGCAAACCTCGATCTTTGCACGTAAGAATTATTTTTACCCAGACCTGCCTAAGGGATACCAAATATCGCAGTATGACAAGCCGCTGGCCGCGCACGGGCACATAGAATTGGCAACCAAAACCCCAGCCTCTTCGACTGCGGTGGAACCAGCTCTGCCGCGTCAGGCGGGGCTCGCGCCCGCGAGAAGAAAGAAAATCGGCATTACCCGTGTGCATTTGGAAGAGGATGCAGGCAAGAGCCTACATGAGGACTTCCCCGGTGCGACCGTGAACACTGCGATTGATCTGAATCGCGCCGGTGTGCCTCTGGTTGAAGTTGTGAGCGAGCCGGATTTGGCCTCACCCGACGAGGCTTACGAGTTTCTGACCCGCTTGAAGGAGATTATTCTTTATACCGGAGTTAGTGACTGCAACATGGAGGAGGGGTCGCTGCGTTGCGATGCCAATATCAGCGTGCGCCGGCGCGGGCAAAAACAGTTCGGCACCAAGACTGAGATCAAGAACGTGAATTCGTTTCGCTTCATTCGCGAAGCCTTGGAATTCGAGATTGATCGGCAAATCGAAGTTCTCGAGTCCGGTAGCAAGATTTCGCAGGAAACTCGGCTCTACAATCCGACGCAAAGAAGGACTTACGGGATGCGCTCGAAAGAAGAGGCGCACGATTACCGTTATTTTCCTGAACCCGATTTGCTTCCGCTGGTGATTGACCCCGCCTGGCAGAGTGCCATCGCGGCACAACTGCCCGAGTTGCCCGAGGCCCGCCGCGCCCGCCTGGTCGCCGAGTACGGTATCACCGAGTATGATGCGGGAGTCCTCACCTCGACCAGGTCCCTGGCGGAGCAGTTCGAAGAAGCAGCGCGCAATGCCAAGAATCCTAAGAGAGTTGCCAACCTGGTACAAAGCGAGCTGATGGGCCGTCTCAAGAGCAATAATCGTTCCATCGACCAGTCGCCCATTTCCATGGCGGGGGTCGCCTTTTCCTCAGACCTGGTCGAAGCGGGGGTAATTACGGGAAAGATGCTCAAGGATCTTTACGATCTGTGCTTTGTGCGGCACGAGGATTTTCCCGGGGTCTACGAAAGCCAGAAGCCGCGGCAGATCACGGACGTGGCTGCACTCGAGAGACTCGTGGACCAAGTCCTTGCAGCGAATCCAGAGCAGCGGGAACAGTATCGCTTGGGCAAGCGAAATTTGCTCGGGTTCTTTGTCGGGCAGGTGATGAAAGCATCGAACGGGCAAGCTAACCCGCAGCTGGTTAATGAGCTGCTGACAAGAAAGCTGCATCAGTAAGGATCGACGCTATGCCGGTTCAGATTGGCGCAAATATCGCAAGCTTTTCCGATCCCATGGCCCTTATGGCAGATTGCCACCGACGTATTGAGATGTTCCTTGGCACTCTGGTGGGCCTGGCAACATTAGAAGGAAGGCAATTGACAGAGGAGCAGTCGTGCGCGCTTGCCGCAGCTCTGAAATATTTCCGCGACGCGCTTCCTCGTCACACTGCCGACGAAGAAGAATCCCTGTTTCCACGTCTCCGCCCCCTGCCCAACCGTGCAATTCAGTCGGCCCTGGTACGAGTGGCACAACTTGAGGGAGATCATCGTCATGCGGAACTCCTGCACGCCCAGGTGGAGCACATAGGCCGGGCGTGGCTAGATGCGGGCAGACTTTCCACTCAACAAGTGCACCGAATGCGTCAAGCGGTTGAGACACTTCAAGCCATATATCGCGAACACATTCAAGTGGAGGATGGGTTGATTTTCCCAGTGGCTCGAGAGGCACTCTCGGAAGATGCCAAGCTCGCTATAGGCAGAGAGATGGCGGCACGTCGCAAAACAACCCTTGTCTAGGTGCAAAGAATGGATCTTACGATGTGCTTCGCTAGCAAGATACTTGCTGCAGGCGAGCAGTCTTTCTAACCAAGCGTCGACACTCTCCTGAAACACACCTGCTCGAGCCTGTCCCGCCGTATCTCGAAGTCATTGCTTCTGCCATAATCGGGAAGGGTGAATCGGGAGGGCACGAGAAACGCCGAGACCGGTAGCCGGCCACGCCGACCTGATACTCGGCTGCAACGCGGTGCCTCCCGAGATGTCGGTCAGCCGTGGCTCCAATTCGAGGTTATTGTTGTTCATTCTGGTCTCGGGCTCCCCCTGATCGTTGTTTTTACCTTTCTCGATCGCGAACTCAAGGGAGCACGACAGGAGGGAAAGAAAAAGATCACGTATTGCTGCCCGGCTTGTATGCCGCAGGACACAACACAATCTCCGCTACCCATCTCCCTTAGTGGCGGTGCGGACACTTTGGGAAAGCACTTATACAGAAAAAACCGTATAGACCCGCACGGCCAAGCTCCGAGACAGTGATCCAGGCCGTCAGGGTTGTAGTTCAATGTTGTCTCCTGGGTCTCGGGCGGCAAACCTCAAATGCAAAGGGCGGATGCACGACTCTGCCGAGTAGTATGCGAAACTTAAATGGCACAGATTATGTCTGAGGAACCAAGGCGTGCAGCGTCGCCCGTAAATCTCCGTTCGAGCATGGGCGCGAAAGGTATGGATGACATCCTGGGTGGAGGTCTGCCCCGTGGCTACTTTTATCTGCTCGAGGGCGAGCCGGGAACAGGGAAAACAACGCTAGCACTTCAGTTCGTACTTGAGGGGCTACGGCGGGGTGAGAAAGCTCTGTATGTCACGCTTTCCGAATCGCGCCGCGAGTTGACGGTCGTTGCTGACGCTCATGGGTTCAGGTTGGAGGGTCTGCATACCTTGGAGCTTCTTCCCTGCGAACAGGATCTGGCTCCCGAGGCCCAATATACGGTTTTTCACCCAGCTGAAGTGGAGCTCAGTGACCGAACGCAAACCATCTTGGCCGAGGTGAACCGACTGAAGCCTCACCGCGTGGTCGTCGATGCTCTCTCTGAGTTGCGCATGATGGCGAGAGATATGTTTCGCTACCGTCGCCAGATTCTCTCGATGAAGCAAGCTCTGGCAGGCGCCAATTGCACGGTTTTGCTGCTCGATGACCGCACGACCTCGGAGAAACAACTCGAGTTGCACAGCATCGTACACGGAGTGATTTCCCTTTCCAAGGTACCCCGCGAGTATGGCAAGATCCGCCGGCGCATTGAGGTAACCAAGCTGCGCGGTTGCGCTTTTCGCGAAGGCTTCCATGATTACACCATTCGCACCGGCGGCTTGGTGGTTTTCCCACGGCTGGTGGCTGCTGAATACCGGGCCGATCACATCACCAGCTTAGCCCAGAGCGGAATTCGAGAATTGGACGCGCTAGCCGGCGGCGGGCTGGATCGCGGCAGCAGCACTTTGCTGTTGGGCCCTGCCGGTTCGGGCAAAACCACAATTGCCCTGCGCTGGGCTTCGAGTGCCGCTGAACGGGGAGAGAAAACAGCGGCCTTCATTTTCGAAGAGACCGTGGGCAGCCTGCTGCGCCGTACCCGTGGATTAGGGATGGACCTGGAGCGGCATGTTGTCTCCGGCCATATGAAATTGGATCAGATCGATCCTGCTGAAATGTCGCCCGGAGAATTCGTCGAAAAAGTCAGGACTGCCGTAGAGAGCGAGAAGGTGGGAACAATCGTGATCGACAGTCTGAACGGATTCTTACAATCGATGCCAGGTGAGCAGTTCCTGGCCTTGCATCTGCATGAGCTACTTGCGTATTTGAACAATCGCGGGGTGTTAACCCTGATGATCGTGGCCCAGGCCGGCATGATCGGCAACAGCATGCAGACACCCGTCGACGTCAGCTATCTGGCGGATAATATTTTCGTGTTGCGGTATTTTGAGGCCCAGGGCGCCGTCCGACCGGCCATTTCCATGATCAAGAAGCGCAGCGGTGGTCACGAGCGCACCATCCGCGAGTTGATGCTCGGTCCCAATTCCATCACGCTGGGCGAGCCGCTGAAGGATTTCCAGGGGGTGCTGAGCGGTATTCCCATTCTCGTCGGCCAGGGTAATGGGAATGCGGTCTACTCCAGTGTGCAACGTGACTAGCAGCGAATCCCAAGTGCTTATTTTTGCGCCCTTCGGCAAGGACGCCGCACTGATCCAGAGCGTCATCGGGAAGTCAGGCATTTCCGCAGCGGTGGTTGACGATGTCGGCAAAGTAGCGGAAGGGCTCAGTGGAGCTGGTGCCGGAATCATTACCGAGGAGGCACTCAGCGCCCAAGGTATCGACCGCTTGGCCCAGAGCGTCGCCGCGCAGCCGCCCTGGTCAGACTTCCCCATTCTGGTATTAACCGGCGGCGGCAGCAGTACTCCCACCACGGAAAACGCCGCGCGTTCGCGTGCTCCTCTAGGCAACATTACCTTGCTGGAGAGGCCCTTGCGACCAGCTACGCTGATTAGCGCAGTGAAAACCGCCTTGCGAGCCCGGCAGCGCCAATACCAAATTCGGGACCATCTTCGCCAGCAGCAAGCCGCTGAAGAGGCTTTGCGCCGCGCTCATGACCAATTGGAATCCTTGGTGGAAGAACGGACCGATGCCTTGCGTAAGCTCTCCTCACGCCTGCTTCATGTTCAGGACGAAGAGCGTCGCCGTATCGCCCGTGAACTGCACGATAGTCTCGGTCAATACCTCACTGCCACCAAGATCAATCTGGACCTGCTCGCGCAATCAGATCCACATTCCAAGCGCCTCGACGAGGCGCAGCAGCTTCTCGAACGGGCTATCAGCGATACCCGAACTCTTTCCCACCTGCTGCATCCTCCTTTGCTCGACGAAGCGGGCCTGGCTTCCGCGGCTACGTGGTACGTCGAAGGTTTTGGGCAACGCAGCGGCATCAAAGTTTCCCTCGAGCTGCCCTCAAACTTCGAGCGGCTGCCGAGTCCTGTCGAGACCACGCTATTCCGCATCCTCCAGGAAGCTTTGACCAACGTCCATCGCCACTCCCGCAGCTCGGCCGTGGACGTGCAATTGGGGATCGAAGATTCGACAGTCGAGCTCAGGATTCGGGATTATGGAAAAGGAATTCCCGAGATTACGTTGGAACGCTTTCGCAGGAATGGCACGAACGTGGGCGTGGGTCTGGCCGGCATCCGCGAGCGCATCAAGGAGCTTGGCGGCGAGCTCGAGATCCAGTCCAAAGATCCTGGGACGCTGCTCAGGGTTGTCATTCCCCTCGCCGCTGGTGAGCCCCTGGTCCAGGATCGGCCTCCGGCGCGGGCGCGCGCTAGCTGCTGAAGCTGAAACCGGCAAAACAGCCTGCGGCGAGGCAATTGGCTGAGCGACAGCTACATACCGTCAAACCACCTATGGTGCTGCCCGAAATCCCGCTCTGGACGTGACTTTCGAGTAGCCAAACGCTACAAACCTCCCTTGTTTTGCGCGCATCTTATTGCCCATACTTATTACGGGCGGAGGCCATGTTGCCTCCGCTCGTTACGTAGAAGCCGCTGGAAACGCATGTGGCAAAAGCTCCAAATCGGTGTTCTTGTGTTTTTTTTGCTCGGCGGAAGATTGGCGCGCGCGCAAAGAAACGCCGATGATCCCGGCACCTCAGGCACCGAGCTAACCGGTACGAGCGCTCCCGCACGGCTGCTAAGCCTGGATGAAGGTCTGGCAGTTCTCGGTGCCGCCATGGAGACCGCTCACCACCGGGCGTTGCACCAAGACTGCTCACATTCCGTGCACCAGATCTATGATCGCGCCGGTTTTCCTTATAGCTATGAAACTTCGACTACGCTGTACCAAGGAACCAGTGACTTCCAGCGTGTGACTCAGCCACAGCCGGGAGATTTGATTGTGTGGCGCGGTCACATGGGAATTATCGTCAACCCCGTGCAGCACTCGTTTTTCAGCTCGCTGCGCACCGGCTTCGGGGTTGAAAAGTACGATTCCCGCTATTGGCGCAAGCGTGGGCGCCCGCGATTCTATCGCTATGTGAAGATTGCGTGGGAGGGATTGACCCTGGCAGCTGCGGCACCGCCGCCAGCGCAAGCGGGCAGC
>JAFATF010000535.1 GCA_019244045.1 Acidobacteriota bacterium | reverse complement strand
TGAGCCAATTGCCGAGCCTCACACCCAACTTCTTTGGGCCTTTGACTCGCCGGATGCTGGCTGCCAACTCTGGGCTGAGCAAGCCGGCATCCGCCGCTTCATACGCCAAACGGCGGACGGCCGCAAGTCGGCCATTGATCGTGGCCGCCGCGAGGCACGGTTCTCCAGGAAAATGCGAAAGCGCGTGACCACCACTTTGTTAAAGGAAAGCCGTGGCTCAGAACAATACCACTGAATGAACTCATCGATGGCATGTCGATATCCTCGTTTGGACTCTGGCGAACGCAGACTATCGAGTACGGCCGCCTTGCTATGGTCCAGATCCGGCAGGCCGAGTTTCGATTTCGGCCACTTTGGCGCGTTGGGTTTCCGCTTGGCGCGTTTGCTCATTCCAGCCGCCTCCCGTGCGGCTGGGCGAAAGCCTACGCCCGCTCTAAAAGCAGCGAAGCGCGTTCTACGGCAAAGTGGAAAACGGTGTTGCACAAAGGGTCGATTCTGTTGAAAAACTCCGCCAAGGTTGCGATTAATTTCCGAATTGAGGCAGTTTCTCGACGCGTGAGAGATTTTCGGCGAGCTACTTCGCTGCTAGAACATACCTTGTTGGTAGATCGCATCTGTTGTTAGCATGCGTTCATCGTTTCGCGTCGTGCGGCAGCGGGGCACGATGCCTTGGGGATGTCTGGTGGGCGCAGCCGGACGAGGCGAAGCAGATTCTGGACTGTCGCAACAAGGAGAAATTCTTCGGTCGCTCCGGCGAGGCCTCTGAGCTTCAGCCGGCAGAATCGAAGGTGCTGCTTCATGTGAGCAAACAGCATCTCCACTTTTCTCCGCAATCGACGTGAATAACGGAACGCCTCAGTATTAAGAAGAGCCATCGCTTTTTGTCTTGCGCTCTCGTCAAAAGGCACCGACAAAGTACGCTTCGCACCGCGCGTGCACTCGGGGCGAATTGGACATTCCTTGCAATCGCTCGCGGTGGCGCGATAAATATGGATGCGGTTTTCCTCGCGGGCGGTGCGATGTTTCAGGATTTTGCCCTGCGGACAAATGTAATGATTCTTTACGGGATCAAAGGTGAAAGACTCACGAGGCAGCAAGCCTTCAGTTTGATGCTGCCGATCCAGTACCGGAATATGCGGAGTGATCTTGCGTTCCGATAGCCAGCCTAGAAACGAACCCGTGCCGTAAGCCTTGTCTGCTGCCAATTGCTCTGGCCTGAGGCCGTGCGTTTGTTCCACCCGTTCCAGCATTGTTTTCGAGGCGCTAATCTCCTGTGCTAGGCGGGCCGGAGTAGCTTCCACATCGACGATCACAGCATGATCGGTATCCACCAGATAGTTATTGAAGTAGCCAAACTTGCCGCGACCTTCCTTCGTATTCCAGGCGGCGGCAGGATCGGTCGGCGAAAGATACCGGGCATCACCCTGATGAACCGGGTTACCGGCATCAAGTGCCTCCAGATATTCGCGGACCGGCCGTGCTGGCGACTCGTTCTCGCGTATTGCATTCAGGCTTTCGACCCGCCGATCGCGTTTGGCATCGCCGCCGATCAGGCTGCTGTCCACGGCGAAGCCTTCGCCACCCAGCAGCCCCGCCTTCTTGCACTGGCCAACCACATCCTCGAACAGCACCCGATAAACATCGCTTTCGCGGAATCGGCCATAGCGGTTTTTTGAGAAAGTCGAATGGTCCGGCACAGCCCCCTGGAGACCTAAGCGGCAGAACCAACGATAAGCAAGATTGAGATGTACTTCACTGCATAGCCGCCGCTCTGAGCGGATGCCGTAGGCATAGCCGATCAACAACATCCTCAGCATTAGTTCGGGATCAATCGACGGGCGACCTGTGGAACTGTAGCGATTGGCAAGGAGCGATCTCACCCGATCAAAATTCAGAACCGCGTCAAGCTGCCGTAGCAGATGATCGTCCGGGACATGATCTTCAAGGCGAAAGTTGTAAAAAAGTTGCTCGTCTGCGCTCTGCCGTCCCATCATAAGGATGTGCCTCCACTGGTATCACCAGCGAATCACATCAAAACATCTTTTACAAGGAATGTTTTGCCGGCATCCATACCTGCCAAAAGCGCCGACCTCACCAGACTGCGCGGAGTTTTTCAACAGAATCAATCTTTTCTGATACGATCTGAGAATATCCGCCGAACGAGCGGTGGATTCCCAAATGAATACTGTGGGGTAAGCAATGAAACTACAGTGGTTAGTCCTGCTCGGACTACTCTGTATCAGCGCTGCACGCGCAGACTCGCTCTTTGTCGTCAACTTTGGTTCTGCGACGGTTGGCGAATACACTACCTCAGGCGCTACAGTGAACGCCGCGCTGATCAGCGACAGCACGCTTGGTATAGACGCCATTGCAGTATCTGAGTCGAACCTGTTTACCGTGCAAGCTGGTCCATGTTCGATAGGTGAATACACTACCTTGGGCGCCTTGGTGAACTCCTCCCTGATCTCGGGATTGAATTCGCCAGTGGCCATTGCGATA
>JAFATF010000304.1 GCA_019244045.1 Acidobacteriota bacterium | reverse complement strand
TTTCGCTGGACGGTGTCCAACAGCCAGTCGCCGGCCTGATTAGAGATCTGCTGGTAGTTCATCGGAGTTGCTCCCTGACCGTGCCGATCGCCTTTGTAAACTGTCGAGCGCTCCTGACGGGGGTCATATCCGCGCTGCTCTGCCGGCGCCCGTAGAAGAACGCAACCGCGGCCACCACACACAGCAAGAGGGCAACCAGCAAACAGGAACCCCAGAGGGGAATACCCGCGGCCGCAATGCCGAACACGAGCGCCTCCAGGACCAGCACGACTGCGAAGAAACCCAGCACTGCGGCAATGGCAAACCAAGTTCCGGCCTGCACTAGCAGGGTGAGTTTTTGGATGATCTCGGTGCGCGCCAATCGCATTTCTTTTTGAACGAGATCCGCCAAATCCGCCCCCAAATCGGTGACGGCGCGGATTAGACGGGTCTCCCGCAAGCTTTCATCGGCCATCGGAGGCAACCCTTAGGCGGGGTGGAATGACGGAGTTGTGGAGCGGCTTGGATCTGAATTGGCCGTCGGGCGTCTGCCTGAGGAGTAAGGCGAGCGGTAAGTCGGTCCGGTGGCCGATATCCCGGCGTTTAGCAATCGGAAGAGCAAAAACCCGCTAACAGCTGCCACACTGAAAACAATTTCCGGGCGCTGTCGGGCAAACTCTGCCGTGCTTCGCGCGAGCTCGTCGATCGATTGACCGCGGAGCTGATCGGCTGATTGTTCTATGGTTTCTGCCGCGCTGAAGAGAAGGCGTGCTATCTGCGGTGCGTCGCTGTCCAGATGCTTCCCCGCAGCCCTTACGGAGGCCCCGAGATTGCCGACAAGATCAGCTCCCGCCGCAACCTGCTGATTCCCGATGTCCTTCAGTTTTTCTGTCGTAGCCGAGACCAGCGTATCAGCGGCCTGTTTTGCCGCGCCTCCCAAATCAGACATTGTATCGGCGGCCTTGGCACGGAGGTTGGGCTCAGAACTTGGTCCAGAGGGGCCGCTCAGGCTGCCGCCCGCCACAGCGCCCGGACCAGAACGAGTTGTGCTGCTCATCTGGAGTCTCCGATGTTGTTAACGCGAACTAGACTTGCGGTCGAAAGTTCCGACGCACAGTTCGCCTTCATCTATGAAGCGTCTGTCCCACGAACCTATCCCGTGCGACGCCGCGTTTATTGAAAGTCGCCCTATTGCCAATTGTTAGGCTGCGCGGGGGAGCACTTTGCGTCCATTCTCCAGTGCATCCGCCGCCGGTTGCCCCGGTGCCTCGGCAAAGCCCATCAGCTTGCGCAACTCGGCACGCCCGCGAGACAGCCGGGATCGCACCGTCCCGATCGGGATGTTCAGAACCTTGGCCGCGTCCTCGTAATTCATGCCTTCCAACCCGACCAGCAGAATAGTCTCCCGCTGTTCCGTGGGAAGCGCGGCTAAAGCAACTCGAAGATCTCGGAGCTCCAGCGAGGGCATCGCGTTCGGCTCAACTGGCAAAGCTGAGGCAAGCTGCTCCAAGTCGATGGTAACGCCTCTTTTGCTTGCGCTTCGCACGTAATTGACATGTTGGTTGTGAAGGATTGTGAATAGCCACGCCCGCAGGTCGGTCCCCGGTTGCCAAAGGTGCTGTTTGGCGATTGCTCGCGCCAGGCAGTCCTGAACCAAATCGTCGGCACTCGTCACGTCGCGTGTCAGTGCCCGCGCGTAGCGCCGAAGACGGGGAATTTGCTCTTGGAGGAGTTTACCGAAGTCGCCCATTGAGCGGCCTCTCTCCTGAAAGGGGCATTTCAATGGGCGAACAGCGCGCAAACAAGTTCGACGTTGCTGGATGGTAAAGAAGCGTGCCATTTGGCAACCGTTCTTGTAACCAAGGCAAACGGCCGCAACTTACGGTAACGTAACCTTGCCAGCAGCCCCATTTGACCTCCGGGTCGGACGATCAGCTACCTCAAGCAAGGCGTCGACCACCCGCACGTCGTTAAGGCGTGCAGCCTGACCAGCTGGTGGGTTGGCGAGCGCTGCTTCAAGGATCGTGGGCGGGGCCAGCGGCCCTAGATCGGGAAGTGGGCGCACCGCGTCCTGCTCGCGCCAAACGAGCCACACCAGACCGGCATGGGGTCTGACTCGTGTTTGAGCAGAGTTGCCCCGTTCAAGCGCCGGCACGCCTTTACACGGCGCAAACGGATCACCGGGAACCGTGCAGCACTTTGGAGGTTTTCGACTACATCCACCAGCAAACCAGGACCGAACCATGGCAGCGAATCGAAAGAGATCAGCCGACCCCAAGCAGGATCGGGCGGGCACGCAGAACGCCTTCTCGGCCATCGAGCTCCTGAAAGAAGATCATCGCGAGGTGGAGGGCTTTTTCGAGGAGTATGAAACCCTCGGAGACGACGCCGAGAAAGAAGCAGTAGCATTGGATATTTGCCTCGCGTTGCAGGTGCACGCGCAAATCGAGGAAGAGATCTTCTACCCAGAGGCACGGAACGGGATTGACAAGCCCGAGCTCATCGACGAGGCCATTGTCGAACACGCCGCTGCCAAGCAACTCATCTCA
>JAFATF010000233.1 GCA_019244045.1 Acidobacteriota bacterium | reverse complement strand
GATGCGTTCACTGACGAAGCGGAGGCGAAAAGTGTCCGTGTACTTTCGCAGTCCGGCAACTTACGATTTGGTCTTTCCTGCTACAAACCCCAGCCTAGTGCCTCGTCATCGAACCCCCGGCAGCACGATGTTATTTGGAAGACGGTGAGAGATCGGTTTGCAAGACGAGGTATTCCGAAGCACATGAGGGAACGGCCGACACTTAGGCGTATTACCTGCGGCGATACGCCGGAATCGAAAGACGCCCCTCAGGCGAGCACAAATTCTGAGTTACCCGCAACGGGGGTGAAGAAAGGCTCACTGGTACGTTAGCAGAGGTCAAGTGTCGCTTCCGCGGCGGCTACTCGAAGACGGGGCCGCAGCGTGCCCCTGCTTTTTACGCGCTCCGCATCTCACGACAAAAGGCCCGAGCCGAGGACGAACGTCCACCGCAATCTCTTGCGTTGATTTCTGGTCTGACATTTGCGCTCGGGCTGGCGACTCGCATCTGGAGGTCAAACTCATCATGAACAACGCTCCTACAAATAATCGAAGCCTGGCCGAAATTGTGGCGGAGATGAAAGAAGAGCTGAGACAATTCGTCCAAACGCGCCTGGAAATGTTCAAACGGGAGCTCCAGGAGAAAGTTGCTCGCCTGAAGATTGCTGGCCCACTCGCCGGCGCCGCCGTGCTGTTGCTGGCAACGGCGTACCTGCTGATCACCATGGCGCTCGTCGCCGCAGTCGCGGCAGCGCTGGAGAAAAGCCCATACCACTGGTTTTTTGGTTTCATCATTGTGGGCTTCGTCTGGGCCCTCCTGGGTGGAGCGGCTGGCTATTTCGCTAAGCGGGAGCTCGAGCTAAAGACGCTCGCGCCGGAGCGGACGCTTGAAGTGCTGAAGGGCGACAAGGTCTGGCTGCAAAGGGAGGTGAAAAACCAAATATGAGTACAGCACCGATAGAGAATCTCGAACTGCAGGCCTTGCAACAGCGCAACCGCCTCCATAAGAACGCGGACGAGTTGCGCGCGAAAATTGAAGCGACGCGGGAGAAGTTGCGGATCAAGAAACAAGCACGCGAACACTTCGCGGCAGCTTCTGTTCTGGTATCCCTTATCGGTTTGGGCTTGGGATACGGTGTTGCAGGACTATTCACCAGGCGATAATTTTCTCGCCTTCAGGGCAAACAAGGAGTGCGATATGCCAATACTTAATTCGGCTGCAAAGTTAATGCTGAAACCGGTACCCCGGTTTATCTCTCGGCAGGCGCACGCGGTGATCGATTACATGATGGTGGGGTCCTTCTTCATGAGTGCGGTTTGGTTGTGGCCTCGCAATAAACGAGCGGCACTAGGAGCGTTGATCTGTGGAGGTTCAGGACTTGCTGTGAGCCTCCTCACTAACTATCCGGGAGGCGTTAAGAAAGTGATGAGTTTTAGCAGGCATGGGGAAATCGAGCTGGGTCTGGCAGCCATGGCTGCGACCATGCCTGAATTCCTTGCCTTCAAAGATGATGCGGAGAAGAAATTGTTTCTGGGGCAAGGCGTTGTAATCACCGCGGTACGCGAATTGACGGAGTTCCCGGACAAAGCTAATCGACGGGAACGCGCGATAGAAATTGCGAGAGCTGCATAAGTATGCCATCACTCTGGAAATTCGGCGGGCTTACACCCTTACGGCTGGTTCAGCTGGCGGTGAAGAAGATCGGCAATGATGAACTATCTACGCGTTCGGCATCATTGTCCTACTATTTCATGCTCGCCCTGTTTCCCATGTTTTTGTTCTTAGTCTCATTGGTAGGAGTTTTCGCGGGTCCTGGTTCTCAATTGCGCGAAAGCATAACCTCGACGTTGGGGCGGCTTGCTCCCGGATCGGCCTCCCAACTGGTACACAACGTCGTGAACCAAACGCTCAAAGCTGGCAGCGGGATCAAGGTCGCGGCCGGTCTCCTGGGCGCACTGTGGGCGGCATCTGGAGGCATGGGCGCCGTGGTGACGTCGCTCAACGTGATCTATCAAACGGGCGAGACGCGACCATGGTGGAAGCAGAAACTAACAATAGTGACTTTAACGCTGGCATTGGCTCTGCTGATCATTATCGCTCTGGTTCTAGTTTTGTATGGTGGCCAGATCGGGCAATGGCTAGCGGGGCAGATCGGCCTCGGTCAGGTCTTCGCAGTTGCGTGGAAAGTGATGCAGTGGCCCCTCTCGTTTGCGGCAATGTTCTTATCGTACTCAATCATTTACTATTTCGCTCCCAATCTGAAAGAAAGGCATTGGCATTGGGTCTCCCCGGGTGCGGCCGCTGGAGTTGCATTGTGGCTGATCGCTTCTGTCGGGTTCCGTGTGTACTTGCATTTCTTCAACAGCTACAACGCAACCTACGGCTCTCTGGGAGCGGTGATCATCCTAATGCTATGGCTTTATATCACCGGCCTGGCGATCCTCATGGGGGGTGAGCTCAATTGGGTTATTGAGAACGAGGATAAGAACGCCGCCGCTTTCCGGGCAAAAAGGCATGAGATCGAAGAGCAGATGAAGGCTGCGTAGTGCGATCAGGTGTCACGGGGTGATTCATATAAACGGTAGACAGAGGTGAGCGTTATGAAAGCATTCTTGGCGGGTTTTGGAATTGGTGTGGGGCTGGGCATTTTGTTTGCTCCCGATCATGGTGAAGCGACTCGGGGCAAGATGCGTGAGCGCATCAATGACTGGGGCGAGAGGTTCTCGCGGCAAGCGGATAACGTAAAACAGGCGATCACCAGCCAAACGGAGCACGTTTTTGCGAGCAGTTCTGGCAGCCAACAAGCAGAAACCGAAGCTCCGGCTTCCAGGAAACCTCACGCCGCTGTCGCATCTCGACACGAAGACTCGATTAATACCCTCAGTCGAGAGGAACTGATGAGTGTAAATGGGATCGGTCCTGTGCTCGCGGACCGCATCATTTCCGGCCGGCCATATTCCTCGCGCACGGACTTGGTTGAGCGCGGGATTATCCCCCAGAGTACGTTTGAGGAACTCGAGCGGCAATTCGGAAGCAGGCACAAGCGCTCGGCGTAACTTGTGCCGTGAGCGCACCGGGCGCGCCAACTTTGCCGGCTCCCTTGCTCCGTCCAGCAAGCAAAGGAGCAGAAGGGCCATGCAGGTGGGCTGCAACTCGTCGGGCACTCACAATCCAACCATGCGCCTGGCGCGTGATATGTTTCGACAGTGGGTCCTCAGAAGGCGTGAACCGTCGCTAGAAGCGTTTCTGCTTACCTCCATTGCGTGTACAGCAAGGCTACCCCGTCTGACTTTTGACTCTTTACCTCCCGCTTGGAGTTTCTGAGCGGTTTCGTGTTACGCCGCTGAAGTATGGGGATTGCGATTCCTTGCTTCGATCGAAGGCGGCCAAAGTTTCTCTGTATCCTTGCTTATATCCCCGGACGAAAGACTGGCGGTCGCGCTCCGTTGACCAGCGTGCGACGGCAAAATGTGGCAGCTCGCGACGTCTGGCATCCAGTGTCCCCAGATACATACCATCTCGAAAGGCTCCATCGCTCGCCTCGTCGTTCTTTGGCCTGAGGCTTCTGCTGGCCACGTACGAGCCTACGGTTGCGCTCGCCAGGGTTGCGATCAAAATAATGCCGATCAGCGATCTTTTCATCAACATCCTCCTTCATCCCTTTGCGACTGCTTCATTAGACTCAAGATGCGGAGAGTGCCTCGTAAAAACGGTGTCAAAGGTTTGTAAAGAAATTTCATTGCTTTTCAGCCTCGAGCGGAAGTCCAAAGTGGTAACCTTCGGCTACATTCATCTAAATGCCCGACTCTAGAATGGAAGACGAGGCGAGTTGAGGAAGTTGAGGCGTCCGAAAGTGGTGAGTGTGACGTTCACATCAAAGGACAAGTCCTTCAAAGGTTCTGCAACTAGGCAATAGATAACGTCTCGACTCGCAAAATGTCTTTTGTGTCGAGGTGGGCAATCGGAGGCGTGGTTGCCGATGCGAAGTTCCTGGGGCGCAATGCCGGAACAGAGGAGGATGGAGTTCGCTACCGGGATCCCAAATCCAGCGCCCAAGTATTAGGAACAAACTTATTCCCTTGTATCTCGAACACTGCATCAAACTGCTCTCTGGGTGGGTCGCCGGCTGTTGAAGGTTTCCCCAGCCTGCGGTGCAGCGCGTAGACTGCGCGGCCGTCGCACAATCGTAATCGTAAGCAGGAATGTCAAGCCAGTCTAGATCGTGACGCGGCGTACGGTCTCCATGAGCTGACCTCTGTATAATCGTGAGCAGATGGCTGTGCAGTGCAGACACTCGAACGTGCGCGCTTCGATGATGCCTCTGGTCTTGAGACCAGCCATTGCGCACGTTGAACAATGGAGCGATCTTCGATTAAGCGCAGCCGATTTCTCGGCAAACTCCACATTGGCGTTGGCGCCAGATCTCGCGTCAGCATTTCCCGGTACTGTTCATAAGCCGCAAGGCTTCGAAAATTGATAAGCGCAAGACCGAACTTGCCGGGTCAGCGATTCTTGCATGCAAGAAGTAGCCAACGATCTCTCCACGACAGCGCGGTCGTCATCAATGTTTGGTTCGTAGCTTGTTCGCAACTTCACGGGTAGCGCTCCCTGGCCCGATTTTCGAGTTTCGCGTCACCAACACGTACTTGGGACCATGTGGTGTTTGAACCGGATCTTGTCGTTCGGCTGATCCATGATGGAAATTGTGGAATGATGACGGGGAAAGGCTTCCTGCAAATGAGATCCTCCGGCTGGGCGCGCCGGGCAAATTTCCTGCTCGCGCAAAGAAGCGATGTCTGCGATCCTGCAGATAATGGCCCTCGAAACCGCGATATATCGTCCAGCGTCCGAGGGTGCCTCTGAACATCGAACAAGTGGGGGGCAAGTTTCCTGCCCATGGTTCAACGCATGTCTTAGACAGGGAGCGCGACGTCAGCCTTCCAGTCCCTTGCCCGCACAGTGAGACGGTCCATGAGGTCGCGTTTGACCGCATAGCCTAGGCCGGGACCCCGTGGCACGCGAATAGTTCCACTTGGCGTGACTTCGACTGCAGGTTCGATGATGTCTTCGTTCCAGTACCGATGGCTGGCAGAGACATCTCCGGGAAGAGTGAAATTCGGCAGTGTAGACATGGCTATATTATGCGCGCGTCCCACTCCGGACTCTAGCATGCCACCGCACCATACCGGCAACGAATGCTGCTGGCAGATATCATGAACTTGACGAGCCGAGCTATGCCCGCCCACTCGGCCTAACTTGATGTTGATAATGCGGCATGCACCCTGCTCCACGGCAGCCAGGGCGTGCGCAGCGTTATTGATGCATTCATCCAAGCAGATTGCGGTATGAAGTTGGCGTTGCAGCTTGGCGTGAGAGTGGATGTCGTCCCACTGTAGTGGTTGATCGAATTCGTCGAGGGCTTTCAGGTGGCTGGCATCCCTGAGGTCATATGCGGAATTTGCGTCCACCGAGAGTCGGATGGTGGGGAATTCCTTGCGAACAGCCGCGACGAAATCTAAGTCCTTACCGGGTTTGATTTTGAGCTTGATGCGCTGGTATCCGCTGCGGACTTCCTCGTCCACCTTCCTCACGAGCGCTTGCGGACTCTCGCGGATGCCAAGCGAAACGCCACAAGCTATCTCTTCGCCGGTGCCGCCCAGCAGCTTGGACAGTGGAACTCCCTTCAATTGCGCCTCGGCATCCCAGACAGCATTCTCCACACCAGCCTTGGCCATCTGGTGCCCGCGAATCGGGCTCAACAGGGGAAAAATATCGGCGGCATGCGGCAAATCTCTGCCGATCAACCGGGGCACGATGAAATCCGAAATAACGTGCCAGGCAGTATCGGGGGTTTCGGAGTTGTAGGAGGGGCTTTCAACGGTGGTCACTTCCCCCCACCCGCTGAGCCCGTCGACGATCGCTTCCACCAAGAGGATTCTGCGATCGTGAGTCACGCCGAAGCTGGTTTCAAAAGGCGCTCGCAGACGCATTTGAATTTCCCGCAGCACAATATTTTCAATTCTCATGGGCCTCCCACATGGGTCGAGCGGTTGAGCGCCGTAACTTGTTTCCTGCTGGTAAAGCGAGACAACTGTTCGAGAGTTGGTTCCAGAATAGGGTACTGCTGCCAGTCTTTATAACCATGCCGAAATTCATAGCGATACACCGCAAGCCTTCCGCTTCGATTACTGCCGAGCAGAGCGCGATCCCAGTGTTCTAACGGCGTGCCGCGCCCCGGTGGCAAAATCTTAGCTTTCTGACCTTTGCTCATACGCGCCTGTCTTCCCTTTGCTTCCCACCCGACTCGCCCGTCGCAATTGTCTGATCATTTGCTAGCGGGCGAGCTGCGGCACGAAGGTGCCTGGAGGGGTTGCGAGTACTCGTGGACGGCGTGTTTAGGTGCTACTCCCGGCTTGGGCGATGTTTGCCGAGCAAGATTACGCCTTCTCACGTTTTGCCGGCCGGATCGGTCGAGCTAAATCGCCGAGAGGGCCGGCCTCCAAGAACGCACGAGTTGATTCCGGCCAATGTTCGGTGCCGGCGCTGAGGCCGCCATCGACCGCCAGAACCTGTCCTGTCACGAAGGTGGATGCCTGCGAAGCCAGGAAAATCAACGCGGGGGCTAACTCTTCCGGCCGTCCGATGCGCCCCATAGGCGCAGAGCGGGCCGCCCAATCCAGAAATCCGGGCGTGCCAAAAACAGGGCTCGTCATTTCACTGGGAAACCAGCCCGGGGCGAGCGCGTTGACGCGCACCCGGCGGTCGGCCCAACTGCACGCAAGATTTCGGGTCAGGTTGATGACTGCCGCTTTGGTGGCCTGATAAGCGGGCGGAAAATTGCCAATGCCGCACAGGCCGGCGACCGAGGCATTGTTGATGATTGAGCCGCCTTTGCCGTCGGCTAGCATGAACCCTGCCGCGTGGCGGCAGCAATACCACAATCCCATGAGATTGACCTGCACGGTTGAGGCGAACACTTCATCGGGAACCTGCTCTGGCACCATACCGGCATCAGAAGCCACTCCAGCATTGTTCACAAGCACATCGATACGCCCAAATTTGCTCACGGAGATTTCCATTAAATTTTGTACCTGGGTAGAGTCGCTCACGTCGCATTTCACGGCCATTGCTCTATGGCCCGCGACCGTCAACTTGCGGCAGAACTCGTCCAGTTTGTCTTGCGATCGAGCCGCCAGCACCAATTGCGCTCCCGCGCTGCCAAGGGCTTCCGCAAAAGTGAGCCCAAGCCCGTAGGATGCGCCCGTAACTATGGCTGTCTTGCCCGTAAGATCGAAGAGATCAGTGATAGAGGTCATTCGGTGCTCCAGATAATTGCGGATTACCTACGCAGTGACTCGAGAAGTTTCGGCTGACGCAAGAAGTGCGCTTGCGATTGTGTCCGAACGCAAGCGAATCTGCAAGTGCGGAGCGAAAAATCACACCGGTCCGGGGAATTCCCCGTCGCACCTAAATCGCGATTTCCAGCGACATTCTTCGAGCACCTGCCTCCCGTGTGACCCGGTTTTCGTGATACTCAGGTTGCCAGAAAAAGAAAAACCGATTACATCCGACCTAGATCCTGGAAAACTCCGCGCATATCGCAATTTCAATCGCTTCGCGGTGCTCCAAAGCAGAATGTCTTCACTCACATGGAGCATGGCGGCTGGCGTGCTCTCCAGCAAAGAGCGGTGACGAGTGTTTTGCTGATAGACGAGGGGAAGCCAACAGTCAAGCGCGCCCGGCGTACGGGATTAAGACTTACGAAATACAGGATCTACGGTATCGAAGTATGGAGCACCTATCGCGCATAATCCGCCGCCAGCTGGCCCGGGATGGCGGTTGCGGAGCAGCTACTAGGTGCAGTGCTGGTCCATAGGCGCCATCCACAGGCCACCTAATTCCGGCTAATTCCTGCTCTTATTCCGAAGAAACGCCCCTGCTACTCGCCGATGCGGGCTCTTATACTATGCGCGGGGCTTGCCTTCGAGGCGCGTTAAGATCCAGCCAATCACGAATAGAATGACTATCGTAGAGAGCGTAAGCGAATAGTCTGTCATGATCACCTCCCGCAGCCCCCAGCGGAACCGCCACCGCTCTCGGCGGCTGAGGGCCCCGCTAGAAAGACATGTGAACAGACACTAGCGCAACTCTTGTTTTCGTGTAAACGTCCCGACCGTCATGGTTCTGACGCACACCGGCTAGGTAGTCGAGGGCCGCCTGGGCAGTGCCCACCAGGACACGTCCGCCTCGAGTATCGACTCAGATTACGATTCCAACGCGTCTCAGTTAACATCATTTCGATTGGGATCTCTAGAGGTTTGTACTCTGCGGAAAATGAAAGCTCTCCTCGCGCGCGGCACCGCGCCATTGGATATTTCTCTTTTCAGCTCTCGACCCAAAGTGCGATAATGCTGTGCACCGATCGCTTCAATCAGGAGTTCTCGTATGATTCGAGCGAAAGTTCTAAACGTGTGTTTTCAGATGCTGGCCGCCTTCTGGGCTGCCGTGGTAATTTTGAAAGCTCAGACGGCTTCCCCGTGGCACGCCTACGCAATAGCGGCAGTGGGAGTAGTTGTCCTGTCTTTCGCCGGCACCCGCCTAAAACGTCGCATTCAGAGTCGAATAAAGGCAAGCACGTGAACTTTGGCGCTAAGCGTTCGGGTTTGGGGTGATTGATAAGGCAGGGCGCCTTCAATTTCTTGGCCCGTTCTTCTAACGCATGATCTAGCTCTTCGGTTAGCCTTGCCGTTTTTCAGGATCGCGCTCTCGTCCAGCCTCTTGAGCAATCTCTTGCCAACTCCGCATTTCCGACATGATGCACCTTCAGAGCGCGTATGTAGCTGGAGCGTACACCGAAAATGACCCTAGGTCAATCGGTGGTCGCGAATCCGTAGCCAGCTGGCATGTTGCGGCATGCGCTAAATACCAGCCCTCGGTGCACAACATGTACTCTGCTTTTCAGGCATCAAGCGTGTCCGCCTACCAAATGTGGGGTATGGCACATGGGTACTCGCGTCGGCTAGGGTGGGATTTCTAGTATCGCGCCATTTCGTCAGGTGTTAATCTTATGCGCCGCGAGTCGAAACTCCGCGTTGTTCACGATC
Source organism: Acidobacteriota bacterium (assembly GCA_019244045.1). Taxonomy (GTDB): domain Bacteria; phylum Acidobacteriota; class Terriglobia; order Terriglobales; family Acidobacteriaceae; genus Gp1-AA122. The sequence continues at coordinate 501 of JAFATF010000233.1, read as the reverse complement.
CGGGAAAGGGCGCCGAGCCCATCTCCAGCCTCTCCTCAGATGAACAAACCCATCTGTTGGACTTGGCTGATGTCGCGCTGCAAAACAAAAAACCGGAGAAGCCTGTAGCTGGCAATCGCGCTCGGAAGGAACATGAACGTCTCAAACGCGAATTGAAAGAAGCCGTTGAGCGCTCTGGAAGTCTCGGAAACGATGCAGCCTAGCGAATGCGGCCGTCTCAGGCCCCAAAAGATGTGCACATGGGCCGCGAGGGCCCAAATCAACGGCTCTAATTTTCTATGTTCCGTTAAATAACTCGCCCAACGTTTAACTCGCCACACCATTGCACGGGTCTTAGGCAGTCGAATCGGCATCTTTCTTTAATGCTCTCGTATGGCAGTAGTTTACGAAGCCGCAGAATGTGTGTTGCTATCGCTCCTACCTTGACCGCGTAACTCCTGCAAGTCAGCCAGCCTAGCCGAGAATTAGCGTACCAAGGGCTCAGAAGTATGCGCTACCCAA
>JAFATF010000108.1 GCA_019244045.1 Acidobacteriota bacterium | reverse complement strand
ATGCTCGGCGATACGCATGATTATGCAGCCATGACGACGCCGGTAACGTCAGCCCAGATGGCGAACGCCCGCGTGCGGCCGGACCGAATGTTTGCGGCGGTATCGTGGTCTCGACGGCGGGGGAAAAGATTGGCGACCTGGTCATGGACGGACAGAAAGCGTTGGACCTGCCGCGGTGACTTTCATCGCTGTGGCCGGGGCCAGGTCCGTCGTAATGACGGACAGAATTACCGGCTGTCCACACGAAGAAGGTATCAATTACCAAGAACTACCTGTCCGGCGTGCCCGTTCTGGGCTGGCCGAGATCGCTGGACCGGCGAATATTTACACTCGCACCATTGTTCAGAGCGGGAAGTTTCGGCCTGACGTGGCTGAGCTTGCAGATAGACCGCTGCCTGCCCAATTCTAATGCTCAAAGAGAGCTGATCATCTATAATCTCGGAGCAACTTTGGTTACTCGACGGCAACAACAGCACCCTCGCGGCGATGATCGCGACCGGATTATCAAGGCGCGCCAAGAGGCTGAAGCGCTGTTCACATCAAAACCGCCCATCAGAGAGACCCCAGTTCCTCATCCCCAGATGCCGGTCGACCAAGCGGTGCGGAAACCGCGTATTCTGAGAGCGTTGTCGACAGCGCCGGTCCGTCGTCAGGAGGGTACGGCACAGGTCAGCACCGAGCCCCCGATAACGCCCATCCAAATCCCGAGCTCCCAATTTGCCCGCATCCGTGCCTGGGTAAAGTACGGTATGACAGCTGCCCAGGTGGCCGGGATATATGGAGTTGCGGTGGACGCAATCGAGCGCATTCTCCATCAAGCCTCTTGATATTGCGCCGCCGGCAGCGACTTCGGCTGGTACATTGGGCAGATCGCGGAAAGAACCATAGTCCGGCAGCCCGCAGCACGACAGTTCCCAACGTGATCGAGCTTGGCGCCGCATTTGCGGCCGTCAAGGACGAGACGCGCTGCCTACGACAGTGGACCTGTAGCCATCCTTAACAGCTTCAGGACGCGATCCACCACCTTGGGCCGGGAGGTCAAGAAAACCAACCGTCGCCCGATCGCGATCGGCATCATCACGATAAAAGACAGCGCCAACAGCAAGCGCTATGGCCGCCGGCACAAGAAGACCGGGCGCATCATCGAGGCCTACGGCTTCGATCTGCCACCGGTCGTCGCGTGCCATGCCGAACGCGCCGCGATGGGCCGTTCTGCGATGCCGGGCGACGATCGCGCGCAAGGTCATTGCCCAGATCCTTGGCCAATTTCGATAAGTAGATTCGTTTGGAGGTGGACTAACAGTTCGAAGCCCTCTTCCCCAGCCGGAGTGGTCTTAGTCTCGTCCGAAACTGCTTTTGTACGCCAAAAACCTAGTGTTTGCCTGGTTTCGTGGGCGAGCGGTGGCAAGACTGCCGGCTTTGCCCTTGAGGACATAACTGCGGTACGGAAAGGTCTCGACCCCATGATATTACTTGCATCATTCTGCCGACAGCACGGGGGCCGATCAAAACTGTCGTAGGTAGGGCAGCTCGTGGCGCGCACGGCAACTGAGGAGAGATCAAATGCCGACCAAAACTCGGGAGAAGAAAGCCGGCACAGGTAAGGTGAATGCTCTGCAGAAGCCGCTACAGCCATCGGAGGAGCTGGCCGCGGTTGTCGGCTCGGCCCCGCTGCCCCGGGGGCAGGTGGTGAGCAAGATCTGGGAATACATTCGCGCGCACAATCTACAAAACGCGGAGAACCGTCGTGAAATCCTCGCCGACGACAAGCTCCGGAAGGTCTTCGGGAAGGACAAGGTGACCATGTTTGAGATGAACAAACACTTGGCCGGCCACCTAAAGTGAGGGAGGCAGCGAGAGCTCATATCACCTGGCTCATCTTGATGATCCACGCTTTTTTCCCACCCGGACCCAGCACATTGCAGAGCCGCCGCCGGCCTCCTTAGCCCCACGTGCGTCAAAGCGCGGGATTGGCCACTCCATCAGTTTCCATGGCAGACTCAACCGCTTGAGGCACTCCTCACGGCAGCGACTGACAGGCTCGGCGAGAATCAGCACGACGACGCTGAACGGCGCATTCGAGGGCACGGCCCGTGCCCATCAGCAATCTCTGACCGCGGTCCCGATTGTGATCCTCGCCGCGATTGGCGCGATCGCAAGTGTCAGCAGGTAACCGTAACCGCTGGTTGAGCGGCTAGCCTTCCCATCTGAGACTGCCAAGCGTGTTGCCATCAATACCCCGCCGACTTCTATCAGCAGGGGTTCGATTGTGGCCCTGGCGACATTAACAGCCTGGGGAGATTAATCGCCTTTAGATGTATGCTATTCGATCGCGGACATATAGGTATTAAAGTAGATATTTGAAGTATTAATAAAAACAAAATAAAGCAAATGAAAGCGATTTAGATCGCTGCTTGCAATAATCATCTCATTGCTTTCGCTATCCTGGCGTCAGGCTCTAACTTTCGCAATAGGCACTCTACCAAGCGTCTGTAGAACGTCTGTGGCGAACGTGATACTCGGGCGACCTGTATCGACTATTTGGCCTTGCTCTCGATCCGCGGATCCAGAGGAACGATTGTTTCCTAGATAGTGTCCGTCCATAAACTCTAAGCTTATAGAATCACTCGCGAAATCGCGCGTTTTTACGCGTAAGGCCAGGCGGTTTTGGGTAAGCTGCGGATCAAGCCATTGAAGCCAAAGCCGACCCTCACCGCCGGAGCCGACAATGCGGCAA
>JAFATF010000055.1 GCA_019244045.1 Acidobacteriota bacterium | reverse complement strand
CATGCGACGGCCGCAGTGGGGCTGCGGATATTCTCAGCGTTCCCCCTGTGAGCAGCAGGAGTGGCACGAACACCCAGTGAACCGATCTCATTGCAAAAGAGTTCCTCTTGCCCGAAGCAAAGGCTCAGCCTATGATCGCAAGAATTGAAGATAGGCGGACCATTGAGGCTAGCTTAGGCGAGCAGCTATGGTCAAATCAGCCACTCACCCGTGCGATAGCCGTCGTGGGGAGCCGGTCAGAAAAGCAACTTGCCGGGAGCGTTGCACGTGGGCCAAGTTCCTATCCATAGCGGAAGGCAAATTTCATTCAATGGTCAGAGTTTGATCGGGCCGTGAACAGAGAGAGACGAGTCTCACCGGCAATGAGCACGCGGGTGCCTGCGACAGTCGAGCATGCCTACCGCTAGCGGTCGATTTAGCTGCCGGACAGATAGCGTTTTTGCCCAGCCGCGCCGCTAGGGTGCCACCCTGTAGGTATTGCCCGGACAAATAAGGTGTAGGGGACGGGGAATAGACGCAAAGGCAGCTGCCGGCCAAAGTCGCGCACCTTTGCAAAGCTTAAGGACGCGCGGGTTGCGACTTTTTGCGGACGATCAGATCCACTGGTGGGCTAACTACACCTGCTGTCGCGCTTCGCCGAGGACCACCTCGGCTTCTATTTTCCTCTTGCCACGATAAAAGCTGATGTGTACTCGATCGCCGGCGCGATGGTTGTTCATGACGTGCGACAACTCTTGCTGGTCAGTCACACTCTGTCCGTCGATGCCGACAATGAGATCGCCGCCTAGGGCAATGCGCGTGTTGCCGAGATACGCAGGTTCTGTACCACCCCGCAGCCCGGCTCGATCCGCCGCGCCGCCGGGAACTACACGCACGATAAGCAGACCATAATCGGCGGCCAGGCCCATCTGCTCAGCCAGCTCGGGGCTGACGGGAATGGTTACGACTCCGAGGGCCGGCCGTCTCACCCGCCCCAGAGTCACCAGATCATTCAGTACGGCCTTGGCCGTGTTGATCGGAATGGCAAAGCCGATACCGGCACTCTGACCCACGTTCGACAGGATCATCGTATTTATCCCGATCACTTCGCCGCGCCAGTTCATAAGGGGTCCGCCGGAGTTGCCCGGGTTGATGGCAGCGTCGGTCTGGATGGCCTCATCAATAATCATGCCATCCGGCTCCTCCACCGGCCGAATGGAGCTGACGATCCCGGTGGTCAAAGTTCCGCTCAGTCCGAAGGGGTTACCAATGGCATAGACCTTCTGCCCCACTTGCAAATTACGCGAATCGCCGAGCACCGCAGGATTCAGCTCCGGCGCTTTCACCTGGATAATGGCTAGATCATGGGCGCGATCTGTGCCCACAATCTGGGCACGGTATTTCTTGCGGTTGTGCAGCGTAACTTCGACTTGGCGGGCATCGGCGATCACATGGTAATTGGTTAGGATGTGCCCTTCTTTGTCGATGATAAAACCCGACCCCTGCCCTTCCTGGGGGACTAACCCGTAAAAAAAATCAAAAGTGACTGCCTTCGAGGTGACATTCACTACCGAAGGAATATTCTTGCGATAGACAAGGATGTTGTTTTGTTCCTCTGCATCGAGGGGCGGCGCTCCGGCAGCTTCAAGTATCTGGACTTTTTGCGGGCGGCCAAACCAGCTCGTGGTGCGCATGCCATTCTGACGATAAGTCGTAAAGTAAACGAACGCGGCCGCCAACAGGATGGCAAGCAGGATGGGACGCATCAGCTTCATAGACGCAACTTTCAGCTCTCGTGTTTGGCTTTCTTGTTTTTCTGTCCCGCCAGGACGGCATCGGTCATTTGCTTGACGGCTGCCTCTGCTAACGTCGAATAGGCGGCTCTCACCTGGCGCTCGGTATTTTCGAGCGAACCGGAGTTGTCAATCACCTGATCGGCGACCTGGATCTTCCTGTCGTCGGGCATCTGCTTCGCCATGCGGCGAGTAACCTCCCGGCGAGCCGACTCCAGGTCCGTGTGCAGGCGGCGCGCCCAGCGCTCGATGCGTTGCTCGAAGTGGCAGGTGACCACGACGAGGCGATCAAACCGCTGCGCCACCCCGGCTTCCAGGATCAAGGCGGCCTCCACCACGGCAACCACATCGGCTCGCTGCCGGCCGACTTCTTCCATCCATTGCTCCTGCCTCCGAATTACCTCAGGATGGACGATGCCGTTCAATTGTTTAATGCGACACGGACTCGCGCTCGCTCCGAAGACAGCTTCCGCCAATTTTGCCCGGCTGATCGTCCTGTCCGCATTCAGGATTGCCTCTCCGAACCTGCGCACCACTTCGTCATAGACCGCCTCTCCCGGCTGCATTAATTGGTGGGCAATCGCATCCGCCTGAATCAGTTTGGCCCCTAGACGGACGAGCATCTCGCCGACGGTGGTCTTTCCACTGGCGATCCCGCCCGTCAAGCCGACTTTCAGCAATCCTCACCGCCGACAGTGATGCATGGGGGGCGATGCGACGTCCAATCGGCCATCTTTTTAGTCTTCTCAGTGCCCCCGGCGATATCCCGGGAGTGAATTCTAGGCTCTTGACAGCTCAGCTTTTCGACTCGCTCGCCGCAACTTCATGGCCCGGACCGTATTGGCCATCAACATGACAATGGTCAAGGGTCCAACTCCGCCCGGCACCGGCGTAATCGCTCCCGCCACCTGCGCGACCTCGGGATCGACATCGCCAATAAGCGTCGATCCCTTGCGACGAAATATCTGCTCTCGCTGGTCGTTTCCTTGGAAAAACTTATCGAAATCGGCGCGCGTGGTGATTTGATTCGTGCCGACATCGATCACCGTAGCGCCGGGTTTGACGTATGCCGGGGTGATCATTCCCGCGCGACCGAGGGCGGCGACGAGAATATCGGCGCGGCGGCATACCCCCGGCAAATCACGCGTCTTAGAGTGGCAGACAGTTACCGTCGCGTTGCCGTTGATCAACAACATGGCGGTCGGTTTGCCGACGATGTCGCTGCGTCCGACAACGACGGCTTCCTGTCCGGCGACCGGAATATTCGCCCGCTTCAGAATTTCCATAATGCCTGCCGGCGTACAAGGCACCAGAGCCGGACGCTGGGTCGATAGCAACCCGACGTTCATGGGGTGAAAACCGTCCACATCCTTGGCGGGATCGACCGCCGTCAGCACACGCTTGGAATCAATCTGCGGCGGCAAAGGTAGTTGAACAAGGATCCCGTCAATTTCGTCCCGCCGGTTCAGATCATGTACCAGCTGCAGCAGTTCTTCGGTCGAGCTACTCGTGGGAGGAGTGTGCTTCTCGCTGTAGATGCCGAGTTCTTCCGAACTCTTCACCTTCCCACGGACATAGATCTCAGAGGCGGGGTTGTTGCCGACCAGGAGCACCGCCAAGCCCGGCTTCAGCCCAGCGGCAGAGAGCGTCCTTATTTCCTCCGCCACTTCCGCCCTGATCTCGGCAGCGGTTCGGTTACCATCGAGGATTGTGGCTGACATATTGCTTTCGGGAGAACAGAAAATCTTATCTCAAACTATCCAGGATGTGTTGCAGACTGAGAAGAGAGCGCGGGACGGCAGGTCGAGAAGTGGAGGTTGGGTTCTTCACAGCGCGCTCGGTCCCCATTGTGTGCGGTGAATCGAGTAGCCGGAACGCATGATGACTCGATCGTTACGAGTACATTCGAGTGGAGTTCGATTTCTTGTACAATCCCTCGTTATGATCGACCAGGAATTGCTCGATATTCTGGTTTGCCCGGAATGCAAAATTTCTGTCGTTCCCAAAGGGCAAGCGCTCAAATGCCCGCGCTGCCGCAGGCTATTTCCCATTAAGGACAACATTCCCATCATGTTGCTCGATGAGGCGACAATCGATTCCGATTGAGCGCTTTGTTTGCTGGACCGGCCGGGGGCCGAAGCACCACTTCTGCGCGCTCATTTCCCAAATTGACACAATCTGTCATCCGCAGGATCCTGCAGATTTTAGCCGTGCTCGTCATTCGTCCTTTTCTCTGCCCACAACTTCCCAACGAACCGGGGGTTTACACAAAATAGAAGTTTTTCGCTAGGAACTGGGGTAAACCCCTCAGGTCCGGCCCGTAAATTGCATGCAACGAATGTGGCAGCTGAGGAGTCTAATAGCCCAGAAGAGGAAAAGGCCAGGGTCGGAGGTGATGGCCATGAGAGAACGGTTTACGGTCACTGAATTAACGGCCTTACGAAACGATCTACTGCAAAGCGGAATGATCGATTCCCGTGATGCCGCCGAGCTTTTACAGGTGTTCCTGATGGGTCGGGGCTATGGGGTATCGCCGCAGGCGGCTTTGGACGCCGCCTTCCGGGTAGAAAGCGCCGGCTGTTCGATGCCGATCTTGCAGCAGGAATTGGAGAAACTGGCGCTCGTAATGTGAGCGTCGCCACCCTCTGGCCTCAGCGGTGACGGCCAGATACCGAACGACGAGATCTTCCGGGGACTTCGAAACCAAGTCGCACCCCGAAAGTTGTAACCCAGCAAGCCGGGCCAACCAGCCCGGCATTGTTGTCTATCTTGCCGGCGCTTGTTGACCGGCTTTGCATCAATTTAAGGCTTGCCCCGGGCTACCGCTGGCAAGAGTGGTCTACCTCGAGAGTTCTCCTTTTTCGCAGTTTTGGGTACCATGGTGGGCCGAACCAGAAATGGGCTCACTATGTCGGATATTTCTTTTCGCGTCAATGGCAGAGAACGTACGATTACGGTTTCTCCTGACACGCCCTTGTTGTGGGTGGTGCGTGAAACTTTAGGCTTAACGGGCACAAAGTTTGGCTGCGGTGCCGGTCTATGCGGTGCCTGCACGGTTCATGTTGACCAAGCCGCCGTGCATTCTTGCTCGACACCGGTGTCCCAGGTTGCCGGGAAAAACGTCACCACCATAGAGGGCCTCTCGCTGGAGGGTCTTCATCCCGTGCAGAAGGCCTGGATTGAGGAGGATGTTCCCCAGTGCGGCTATTGCCAACCCGGACAGATCATGGCGGCGGCGGCGCTGTTGGGCAAAAATCCACATCCCTCCGATGACGACATCACCAAGGCCATGAATGGCAACATTTGCCGGTGTGGTACCTACGATCGTATCCGGCGGGCCATCCATCGCGCTGCCCACGAAGGGGGGGCACAGTGAGCCCGCTTTCCCGACGAGACTTTATAACTGCCGGCGTGGCGGCGAGCACGGGCTTGGTCGTGGGCTTCTACCTTCCTCACAGCTCCAAGGGCAAGCGCAACGGGAGCTTGCAGCCGAACGCGTATCTTAGAATCACGCCAACCAACGCAATCACAATCGTCGTGGCGCGCTCAGAGATGGGGCAGGGTGTTCGGACCGCCTTGCCGATGATCTTGGCAGAAGAATTGGAAGTTGATCTGAACCAAATCTCCCTCGAGCAAGCTGGCGCCAGCAGGCTATACGGCGATCAGACGACCGGAGGCAGCGCCAGCGTACGCACTACGTGGGATCCCATGCGCCGCGCCGGCGCGGCCGCCCGCGAGATGCTGATTACCGCCGCTGCGCTCGAATGGGGGGTGCCGCGGTCCGAGTGTACGGCCGAGCGCGCTTCGATCTTGCATGTCAAGTCGAAGCGGCGGCGCACCTATGGGCAGCTAGCCAGCCGGGCTGGCACCCTGCCGGTTCCCTCTGACCCGCCCTTGAAGACGGCCAAGCAGTACAAGCTCGTTGGCACTCGCGCTTCGCGTCTTGATACCCACTCGAAGGTTACTGGCCAGGCGGAATACGGAATCGACTTTCGCTTGCCCGGGATGAAGTATGCCGTGCTGGCGCGTTGCACGATCTGTGGCGGCAAAGTCGCCAGCTTTGACGACGCGCAGGCCCGGAAAGTCGAGGGCGTCAGCTACGTGGGAAAGGTGAATGATTCTGCCGTCGCCGTCGTGGCCGACACCGTGTGGAAGGCGATGGAAGGCAAGCGCCTGCTGAACATTTCCTGGAATGAAGGTCCTAACAGGAACCTCAATTCATCGTCCATCAGCGCCGAACTTAAACAGGCGGCTTCAAAGAAGGGAGTCGCCCTGTATGCCGTGGGAGACGTTGCCAAGGCGAAGGGTCGCCGCGTCGAAGCCGCCTATGAACTACCTTTCATGGCGCACGCGCCCATGGAACCGGGCAATTGCACGGCGCATTTCCGGGGCTCGAACTGCGAGATATGGGCTCCCACTCAGGTCCCACAAGACGTGCGCGACTCTGTAGCCACTGCCACCGGCCTCGATCCTGATCAGGTGAGAGTCAATGTTACGCTGATGGGCGGGGGCTTCGGGCGGCGCTTGGAACACGACTATGCCATCGAGGCCGCACTGGTTTCTAAGGCCGTCGATTGTCCCGTCAAAGTGATCTGGAGCCGCGAAGACGACATGCGTTGTTCCACTTATCGCCCCGCTAGCTACCACCGCGTAAGCGCCATTCTCGATCAACAAGGCTGGCCCGCCGCCTTGAGCCATACCATGGTTGCCCCCTCAATCAACGCCCAGAAAGGGGCAGCCCTTGATGGCGGCGTCGATCCTGATATGAAGGACGAAACAGCGTTCGTTTATTCTCTCCCCAGCGCGCTGATCGAATGGGTACGAACCGAAA